>NZ_JAJDMJ010000192.1:0-270 GCF_020593585.1 Blautia sp. DFI.6.71 | reverse complement strand
TGTACAGAGAGGAAAAAGAAGGAAAAGACGAAGCATACCTGAAACTGTATGATGGTCATGACTGGAAATGGTTTTGTGTGCGTTTAAATCACACAGATATGGAATATCTGCGCAGGAACTGGTCGGGGAAAAAGGCATCAGCCCCGACACTGGAGAAAAGGCACCATAAATATTTCCTGCGTTTTTCTTATACGGAAGAAGTGACACTTACGAAGACACCGGTAAAAGAACAGATCATCTGTAGTGTGGACTTGGGAATCAATACCGATG
>NZ_JAJDMJ010000191.1:0-277 GCF_020593585.1 Blautia sp. DFI.6.71 | reverse complement strand
TCATTCCAGATTGCCTGCGGCAATGGAATTTTGGCTTGTATGTCTCGGGATAGTGATGTGTGAACAGTAACTAACAATCTTTTTCCATATCAAATAAGCTCCATATTCTGATTGCGAATATCAGTTGAAGTATGTTACTATGAGAAAAAACATAGCTATATCATATGATTTTTGATGAAGTAAATCAGATGGCTGGTGACACAGAAACATGATAAGAAAGGCAAAAAACATGGCATCAGAAAGAACAGAAGAACTATACAGGGTTTTGCTCAGCAAG
>NZ_JAJDMJ010000190.1:0-285 GCF_020593585.1 Blautia sp. DFI.6.71 | reverse complement strand
CAGCATCCAAGCTCTGGAATGTCTGTAATTACGAGCGTCAGCATTACAAAGAAACAGGGATGGAACAGTATCCGGACTGGTATTATCAGAAAAAAGCCCATAAAGAGGAGCTGTGGTATAAACAGCTCCCGTCCCAGACTGCCCAGGAAGTCTGCAGGCTGCTGGACAAGGCATGGAAGTCTTTCTATGCCCTGAAAAGATCCGGGGGGATCGAGACTCCCAGACCGCCACGGTTTAAGCAGGAAAGTATCCCCATTACCTATATGCAGATGGGGATCGTGCATG
>NZ_JAJDMJ010000189.1:0-286 GCF_020593585.1 Blautia sp. DFI.6.71 | reverse complement strand
ATTATAGGATGCTGACAGGTCACAATTATATCGTTTTCCTGTCTGGAAAGTACAGCGGCTGTAATCTTCCCAGTCACGTGTTACCGCCCCGGAACCATCATAAGCCAGTCTGCTGGTGTTCCATGCACAGATCCGGGATACCCGCATCCTTTTCCTGTGTGCCTGATGTTCACAGCGTCTTTGGATATCCCGCTTTCTCCACAGGTGCAGTTTCTGCTTTTTCTTTCCCGGTATCTTCCCCTGCATCTCCAGATACTCGAACACGATCACATCTGCATGGTTTTCT
>NZ_JAJDMJ010000188.1:0-287 GCF_020593585.1 Blautia sp. DFI.6.71 | reverse complement strand
CCCGTCAAGAGTAGACGCAAATGATGAGTGTTTCCTTTCTCCTGACAATATGACAGAGGAAGTTAAGGATTACTGCCGCAGAACAGGACAGAAGGTTCCGGAAACTCTGGGAGAGATTGCAACAGTTATCTACACAAGTCTTGCGGAATGCTATGCAAAGACAGCAAAAGAGCTGGAAGAGATGACAGGCAGGACTTACAGCCGTATTCATATCGTGGGCGGCGGTTCCAACGCAGGATATCTCAATGAGCTGACTGCAAAGGCAACAAAGAAAGAAATCCATGCAG
>NZ_JAJDMJ010000187.1:0-293 GCF_020593585.1 Blautia sp. DFI.6.71 | reverse complement strand
CATAATTCTTTTATTTGCCATATCTGGCACCTCCTTTTTATGCCCGTATCCGGGCGATTTAGTTTTAAAATCTTGTGGTTTAGTACTATAGTTTTAGATAACTGACAGTGGCATGTCTCTGGTGATAAATAAGAAAAGAAAGTAGTACTACTGTCAGTGAAAAATAGTTATTGTACGATGCTGCTTTGTTTCAACTCTGGTTTGAAGTGTGATTATCTAACAGAATTTTTTTCGTTTTTTTTAAATTAGCTGTTGCATTGTCCTGACGGATATTCCGGTTATTGATACGGATG
>NZ_JAJDMJ010000019.1:0-65999 GCF_020593585.1 Blautia sp. DFI.6.71 | reverse complement strand
TTAGCTGATCTTCCCGGGCTTAGTTTTTCTTAAGACCCGAAACCGAGCCGAAGAGAATTGTTTGGGGCTGCGTCCCCCTTTAACTGATCTTACAAAAACTTCACTATCTCTTCTGTATCTTTCCTTTTCGGCCGTCCAGGCTCTTCCCCCGGAACTCCTACCGCAATTACCCCAACAACAGTCTCCGTCTCCGGAACAGAACAAAATTCTCTGATCTTATCCGCATCCCTGATCCCCATAATAAGAGTTCCATATCCCAGTTCTTCAGCCTTTAATATCAGGTTCTCATTCTGCAGCCCAAGATCATAACATCCCCATCCATTTCCAATTTCATTATCCGCTGTTCCATCTTTCTGAAAACCTGCTCTGTTATGTACGAAAGTACTAACCAGCAACACTGCATTCTCACATTTCCCTGCATTCATTTCCGGCAGACATTCCCGTCTGAACTGTTCCACATTCTTTTCGTCCATAATACAGTAATAACGTCCTGTTTGAGAGTTCTTCCATGAAGGCGCCTCCTGAGCTGCTTTTATCATACTCAAAATTTCATCTTTCGTCACCGTATTTCTCTCTACATATTTACGAACACTCCGTCTCTTTTCTATCAGATTCTGAAATTCCATATTTTTATACCTCTTCTATTCTTTCTCTTTAATCAGATAGATAAAATCCATCCTATATATCTTTAATAAATAATAATAGGATATCCTCCATCGATTGTATTATATATCAATGCCGCCTGATCTTCCGGCAGATTGATACAGCCGTGACTTCCATGTCCTGTCTTATATCGGTTTCCACCAAATGCAGACTGCCATGATGCATCATGAAGTCCCTGTCCATAAACAAACGGCATCCAGTATTTTACCGTTTCCGCATATCCATATTCTTCACTGCTTAACGTAAACGGACTTGCCTTATATGCAATCGGCCATGCTCCTCTGTAAGTCTCACGTTCCGGTGTGGGTGCACCGCTGACAATATCTGTTTCAGTAACCAGCGCACCATCTTTATACAGCCATAAATGCTGTGAATCAAGACTGACTTCTATATAACTGCCTGCCAGGTCATCTGTTCCGTTTCTCTTCATGCCACTGCTGCTGTACACCGGCTCTCTGGATACATTTTCACCACTTTTAAGATCTTCAAGAAGCTGTGTCAGCTCTGCATCCTGATCGATCCTGTATCCATATTCATTATCAGAAACCGTAACATCCGTTCCCAGCGATGTATGAAAAGTACGCGGCACATAAATAGTATTATATTTATTTGCCATATTCGATATGTAATCTGCAGCCGCATCCTTATCAATGCTTATACCACTATTTTTAATCTGCAGCCAGGAACTGATCGTGTCTGAATCCAGCACCTGCGTTTCCTCACCAAACAGATAAGAAACTGTTGTACTGCGGTATTTTTTCAACAGGCTGTTTAACTTCTTCACCTTCTGCTTCATTTCACCTGATTCTTCAATATCCGGCTGCCGGTAAACTTCCTCGTTTAATTCCATCTTTACATCAGATGTAAGCAATTCTGTTTCGAAATCTTTATCCAGAGTTTCCTCCACATAGCTTAATAGCCTGTTTTCATCAATCTGATTTCCGGGAACCTGTTTCACCAACACATATTTCTGTTTCTTTTTACTATATCGGATATGTGCATCCGTAGGTTCTGTTCTGTCTTTTTCATCAAAATGATCCGCAGACAATGCTGCCTGTTCCTGCGCTTCATCTCTGATGATCTGATAATCAATCTTATAATCTCTCTGTGATGCAAAAAGTTTAAATGTCCCGCTTCTCTCCTGTTTCAATGTTTCCAGTGCACTTTTCAGAATGTCCTGATCCAGACTGTATCCAAGTTGTTCCATTGAAACATTATAAACATCCTTTCCATCTTCATGAAATGTTATTGTTTTATTCTGAAATGCTTCAGATATTTTCTGCTGCGCTTCTTCCACAGTAAGCTTCGATACATCCAACCTGTACACACTCACTTTCCTTCCCAGTGTGACAGTATCCACATGATGTATGTAAACAGCCAGACCGATTCCCGCTGTCACGATCATCACGATACATATTACAAGAATCACTTTCAGCTTCTTTCTATTTAAGGCTTTTTTCTGTTCCATCCTTTGTTCTGCTACTTCCTTTCACCTTATTTTAGATATCTGCAATTATTTTATTATATAGAGAGATAAAAATCAATTTGTAAAATGCAGTTCGCCTGTTGTTACTGTTCACTCCGTTCTCAGTAACGTAGCCAAAATTCATTCCAGATTGCAACCGCCTGTTACTTTAGAGCGTGTCTGAAAAATCATTCCTGCAATCTGCGCGCCCCACTTTGCGGTATATTTTGTCCGAATTCGGTTGTCGTAGCCCATCAGGTTTTTGAGTCCATAAAAAAATCCCACATCACAAGGATGCGGGATTTTTTACTTATGAGGTTATCATCAGGCTTTGTTAACTGATCCGAATAATTCCATTTTTTCCTTAACAGTAGCTTTGATTGCTTCGAAGCCAGGTGCAAGAAGTTTACGAGGATCGTATCCTTTACCCTGCTGATCTTTTCCTTCTTCGATGTATTTACGTGTAGCTGCTGCGAAAGAAAGCTGGCATTCTGTGTTTACATTGATCTTGGATACGCCAAGGTCGATAGCTTTCTTGATCATATCTGCCGGGATACCTGTGCCACCGTGAAGTACCAGAGGCATCTCTCCTGTCAGTTTCTGGATTGCATCCAGAGTTTCAAAGCTTAAGCCTTTCCAGTTAGCCGGATATTTTCCATGGATGTTACCGATACCTGCTGCAAGGAAATCAATACCAAGGTCTGCGATCATCTTGCATTCCTGAGGATCTGCGCATTCGCCCATTCCTACAACACCGTCTTCTTCACCACCGATGGAACCAACTTCTGCTTCCAGAGACATTCCGTGTTCAGCAACGATCTTAACCAGTTCTTTAGTTTTTGCAACGTTTTCTTCGATCGGGTAATGAGATCCGTCGAACATGATGGATGAGAATCCTGCTTCAACGCATTTTAAGCATCCTTCATAGCTGCCGTGGTCAAGGTGAAGAGCTACAGGAACAGTGATGTTCAGTTCTTCCATCATTCCGTTAACCATACCAACAACTGTTTTATAACCTGTCATATATTTACCAGCACCTTCGGATACACCAAGGATTACAGGAGAGTTCAGTTCCTGAGCTGTTAAAAGGATAGCCTTTGTCCACTCAAGGTTGTTGATGTTGAACTGTCCAACTGCATAATGACCTGCTTTTGCTTTTTTCAGCATTTCTGTTGCATTTACTAACATGATAAATTCCTCCTAATCTGTAGTAACTGTGTTCATTCTCAGTTACCCTAATCAATCTCCGATATGGAATTACATCTATATCCAGATATGGTTATATTACCAGATTTCTGCTTTTTCGTCTACTCTTTTGCCAAAAAAATGACAAACAAAATTCCCCGGAAAATATGCAAAAAAGTCCGGCAATACACAATATATAATAATTTTCTGCAATTTATAAAAAAGTGCTTGCATTATTTAAATATTTCATATATAATAAGTTTCGGTTTAAGGATGGATTCCCGAGTGGCCAAAGGGGGCAGACTGTAAATCTGTTAGCAACGCTTTCGAAGGTTCGAATCCTTCTCCATCCATTAAAAGGTTCAGACATTTGTCTGGATCTTTTTTTGTTATATTATAAAACGGCAGTCCCTTCTTCCGTAAGAGGCTGCCGTCCAGGCCAGGCGGATGAGATCATCTGCTTCGCATTTTGTTAATTTTTATGATGTAAGACCACTGCACCAAATGCCGGCATTGTGATCTTCAGAATTCCGGCTGCTGCTGTGTATTCTTTACATTCTTCCGTAAATCCCACTGCAGATGTCATGACAACACGTTTCAGCTTTGTATCTTCCAGACGGCTGATTCCTGCCTGTCCTAACCGTATCTCCACTTCCCTGCCTTCTTCCTGATTATTTACGATCACAATTATCTGTTCATCATGAGAAAATCTCGCATAACAAAGTCCCTGATAATCATTCCAGAGAAATCCCAGTGATCCCGTTTTTAACACTTCATATTTCTTATGGATACGGATCATTACCCTGTGGAAGTCGATCATCTGATAATCCTCACGTCCCCAGGGATAAGTACGTCTGTTATCCGGATCTGTGAATCCACAGAGTCCTGCCTCATCTCCGTAATATACAGTCGGTGCGCCCGGCCAGGTCATCTGGATGGTAACCGCCTCACGCATAACTGCCGGATTTACTCCCTCAGATGCCGCCTCCGGACCTGCATAGGAAATTCGTCCTACCCTGTGATTGGTTCTGGTCAGGAATCTGGAATGGTCATGATTTGACAATTCATTCATGGCTGTCTGAAGTGCAGACATATGAAGCGCTCTCATGTGCGTTTTCATAGCTCCGATAAAAGCCTCACTGTTTCCTAACAGGTCTTCACGATACTCGTCACTGTGCTTCTCCATACCTGTCAGGAACCAGGTCAGCGGCTCCATAAATGCGTCATAGTTCATGACTGTATCCCATTCATCACCTTTCAGCCAGCCTTCCGGATTACCGTAATGCTCTGCCAGGATAATGGCATTTGGATTGGCAGCTTTCACTGCCTTCCGGAAATCTTTCCAGAACTGATGGTTAAAATCATTGCTGTGTCCCAGATCCGCCGCCACATCCAGTCTCCAACCATCTACATTATAAGGAGCAGATACCCATTTCTGTCCAACACGAAGAATATAATCATAAAGTTCTCTGGAACCCTCATAATTTAATTTAGGCAGTGTATCGTGTGCCCACCATCCATCATAGGAGGTATTATATGGCCATGCATTAGGATCATTAAAGGAAAAGAAATTACGATAGGGACTGTCCGCAGAAACATAAGCTCCTTTCGGATATCCTTCCTGATTCTCATAAATACGTTCTCTGTCCATCCACTTATTAAAAGAACCGCAGTGATTGAACACACCATCCAGAATGATCTTCATTCCTCTTCTGTGAATCTCTGCTGTCAGTTTCGCAAAAAGCTCATTACTTGCTTCCAGATTCTTCTTATCTGTCACACGTTTGATATATTTCCATGCATGGGAATTATCATCGTCGTCTACAAGAAGGATTCCCTCATTACAATCTTCTACAATCCTGCCGTAATGTGGATCCACATAATCATAATCCTGACAGTCATACTTATGATTACTTGGAGAAACAAAAATCGGATTTAAATAAATAACCTCGACTCCCAGATCCTGCAGATAATCCAGTTTGTTCATAATTCCCTGCAGGTCACCGCCGTAAAATTCACGCACACCCATCACTGCCGGAATCTTATTCCACTGTTCTACCTGTACACTCTTATCTCCAATATAATGATATTCTCCGGTCACAACATCATTGGTAGGATCTCCGTTAAGAAAACGGTCTACATAAATCTGGTACATTACCGCACCCTTGGCCCACTTTGGAGTATCAAAGCCCGGATAAATCTCAAAATCCATCCTGCCCTCATGTTTCATACAGACTCCCTGATTATTGTAATAACAGGTTACCCATCCATACTGTATCTCAAAATAATAACGGAAGATGTCCTCTCCAATCGTCACCTGGGCAGAATAATAATCAAATCCGTTCTCTGTCCCGCAAATCTCCATCTGCACACGCTGCTCCTGGCTTACCAGATATACAGAATCTACATTATTTCTCTGGGTACGGAATTTGATCGTTACTGTATCTCCTGCCTTTGGTTCTGCAGGTATTCTGTAATATTCTGTTCCGTCACTGAAAAGCGCCTCTTTATTAAACACAGAACGCATATTCAGGATGTACTGCATTCTTTTTTTTATATCTGCTTTTTCATATTCCATTTCCGTCCAGTCCTCTCTGTCATTTATCATTTTATTATTTTATCCTAAAATAAACCATCTGACAACCATCTGTTTTTCCCAAAAATACTTATATATTCAGTGATTCTGCACAACCATTCATTCTGTCACAGTATTTCGGACTGCCGGATTCCGGCGAAGCAGATATTTCATTGCTGAAAATAACGTGAACAGTAATGATATTTTAAGACAGTAAAAAAGCCAGCGGGATAAGCTGGCTTTTTTGGAGAAGGTATTTCTTCTTATGGGGTGTAGCAAAAACTATATAATGTATTGGGGGGTTTTTACGGTTTATATAATACCATGAGGCAAGAGAAAAGTGTGCACAAACTTCACAAAATTTGGCACACTTTTTTGTATACATTATATACTGTTGTTTTCTGTTTCCGGATCTTCTGTTGTAAAAAGTGCTTCGAATTCGTCTCTGTGCACCTTTTCCTTCTCGAGAAGAAGACTTGCACACTTGTGCAGAACATCCTCATGTCCCAGAATGATCTTCTTTGCCTGGTCATGACATTCACTGATAATACGGCGGATTTCTTCATCAATGGACTTGGCAACATCCTCGCTGTAACTTCTGGTATGAGCCAGGTCTCTGCCGATAAATACCTCGTCATCGTCATCACCATAACAGATAAGACCAAGTTTATCAGACATTCCGTATTTCATAACCATACTTCTGGCTGTCGCAGTTGCACGTTTGATGTCATTGGATGCACCAGTCGTAATATCCCCGAAGATAATTTCCTCTGCTATGCGCCCGCCTAACAGTGTCATAATATCCTGAAGCATTTTTCCTTTGGTATTAAACATCTCATCATTATCCGGAAGAGGCATGGTGTAACCTGCTGCTCCCATTCCTGTCGGGATAATGGAAATCGTGTAGACAGGATCCATATCCGGAAGTACATGAAACAGGATCGCATGTCCGGATTCATGATACGCGGTGATCTTTTTCTCTTTCTCAGAGATCACCTTACTCTTCTTCTCTGCACCGATGCCTACTTTGATAAAAGCACCTTTGATATCAGACTGAAGGATAAATCCTCTTCCCTTTCTCGCTGCTTCAATGGCAGCTTCATTCAGAAGATTCTCCAGATCTGCACCTGTAAATCCTGCTGTTGTTCTGGCAATCTGAGCCAGATCTACATCCTCTCCAAGAGGTTTGTCCTTGGCATGAACGCGGAGGATTTCCTCTCTTCCCTTCACATCCGGACGTCCCACTGCAACCTTACGGTCAAAACGTCCCGGACGCAAAATTGCAGGATCCAGGATATCCACGCGGTTAGTCGCTGCCATCACAATGATTCCCTCATTCACACCAAAGCCATCCATCTCTACCAGAAGCTGGTTCAGTGTCTGCTCTCTCTCATCATGTCCGCCGCCCATACCGGTTCCACGCTGTCTTGCAACCGCATCGATCTCATCAATGAAAATAATACATGGTGCATGGCGTTTGCCTTCTTCAAAAAGATCACGCACACGTGATGCACCTACACCGACAAACATTTCCACAAAGTCAGAACCGGAAATGGAGAAAAACGGAACTCCCGCTTCTCCTGCCACTGCCTTTGCCAGAAGTGTCTTACCAGTTCCGGGAGGGCCTACAAGCAGCACGCCTTTCGGAATCCTTGCGCCTACTTTTGTATATTTCTGTGGAGATTTCAGGAAATCTACCACCTCTACCAGATCTTCCTTCTCCTCCTGCAGACCTGCTACCTTGTCAAAAGTAACTTTCTTATTATCATCCGGAGATGACATTCTTGCGCGGCTCTTGCCGAAATTCATCATCTTGGCATTTCCGCCGCCACCGCCACCTGCCATCTGGCGGTTCATCATCATGATCAGAAAGATCACAAGGGCACCTGTGAGAAGAACCGGAAGCAAGGTTGTCAGAAATACATTGTCTCTGGGTACATCCTGAGTTGTAATATCAATATCGTATTTATTCAACAGTTCGATTGCCTGATTGACATCTGTCACATAAACCTTCTTCTGACCGGAGTCAGTAGTATCTACGATCACAGAACCTGTAGGCACTTCTCTGTTCTGTTGAATTGTCGCATCAACCACTTTGTTGTCTTCAAGAGCCTGCTCCAGTTGCTTCTGTGTGTAATTACTCTGGGAAACCACCTGGTTATTCAGATAAAAATAACCGGCTACCAGTGCAATGATCAGCACCAGATACAGACCAATTCTGCTTGGCTGTTTATTCACTTACTTAAATCTCCTTTCAGTCTTCCCCCAGTTCCACTACTCCTATGAATGGAAGATTCCTGTATTTCTGTGCATAGTCCAGACCATAGCCAACTACAAACTCATCCGGGATGTTAAAGCAGCAATAATCAACTCTTACATCTCTGACTCTTCGCTCCGGTTTGTCCAGCAATGTACACAGACGGATGCTGTTTGGATTTCTCTGCTTCAGAATTTCGATGAGATAACTTAATGTTCTTCCTGAGTCAATGATATCCTCTACGATCAGAACGTCCTTTCCTTCCAGTGGCTGGTCAAGGTCTTTGACGATCTTTACAACACCGCTGGACTTGGTGTCATCACCATAGCTGGATACAGACATAAAGTCAAGAGAAACCGGCACTGTGATTCTCTTTGCAAGTTCACAGGTAAAGAATACACCACCTTTTAATACACAGATTAAATGGATTTCCTTGCCTGCATAATCCTTGCTGACCTTTGCTGCGATCTGCTTAATACGGGAATCTACTTCCTCTTCGCTGAGTAAAACTTTGATTTTCTCACTCATTTTCGTTTCCTCCTTGGTAATTTAATACTAACACCTTCCTGGTTTGGGGGTTAATTTTATACCTCTCATTCATCCTACTTCCCACCATCCAGAGGATTTCTTTTCCACATGCGATCAGCGGAATGCTGTCTCTGTATTCCGACGGGATTTTCTCATCGATCATACAGCGGTTCAGCTTCTTTGTGTTCCCCTGCGCATTGATAACCATATAATCTCCTGTCCGTCTGGTGCGAATATACGGATTCTTTTCTATTTTATCATAATCCATCCATTTCGTATACTTTTTTTCTTCAATCTTCTGACCTTCATACAAAAATATTTCTGCCGAAAAAATTCCCAGCGGACTGGTCACAGTCCCCGGAATTCTGATTTTCCATTCCCTGTCTGATATATTTTTTCCGCAAACTGTTTTTCCGTTTTGGATATCTGAACCTTTATGCTTTTCACCGATCATCCCGGCTGACTTCTCCTCTCCGTACCGACAAAGTCTTACTCCCTCGTAATCTCTTCTGGCTTCCATGTGATAAGGAAGGCTGATCCGTCTTCCAGTCTGCATTTCATAAAGTTCCAGAACCTTCTCATAGTGAACAGCTGCCAGATCCTTCCGTCTGCCTGCCAGCTGTTCCATTGCCTGTTGTAATGCATAAACCTGAATGATCTGAGGCTCCATAAAAAATTTTTCAGTAAAGTAATATCCCTTACCTTTCTGAAACTCGCTCAACACCAGGCAGCTCTGCTGCGTAAGATATTCCTCTGCCTGGGAAATCCTTGCCGCAGTCTCTGCCATATGTGCCGCTGCCTTTCCATTGACCTGCCGTTCCAACATAGGAAGAATATTATGTCTGATTCGGTTTCTGGTATATTCATCTGACAGATTGGTGCTGTCCTGAATATGAGAAATCTTCTTTTCTTTCAGATACTCTGCAATTTTGTCCCGGCTTAAGCACAGAATCGGGCGGATAATCTCTCCGTCTACAGGGCGCATGGTGCATAGTCCCCGCAGACCTGTTCCTCTGCACAGATTATGAAGCATAGTTTCCGCAAGATCCTCCTGATTATGCGCTAATGCAATTTTTATCTCACTGTCCTTTCTCCCACAGACGGCAGCTTCCCTCTGAAAAGCTTCTTTTCTTACAATCCTTCCCGTCTCTTCCTCGCCCAGCTTCCACTCCCGGCTCAATCCCGGAACATCATAACAATAAACAGTACATGGAATCTGCCACTTCCGGCATATGTTTTCCACAAAGCTTTGGTCCCTGTCCGCTTCCTTTCCACGTATTCCATGATGTATATGGACTACTCTCAATGTAAAATCCAGTTTTCCCTGAAGCTCCTTTAAAATGCGGAGCATTGCCATAGAGTCACTTCCGCCGGACACTCCTGCCAGGACCACATCATTTTTTCCGATCATCCTGTTTTGCTTTATATAAGCAAGAATTTCTCTTTCCATTTTTATCCTGATTTCCTTTTCTATCTTAGAGCATGTCTGAAAAATCATTCCCGCAATCTGCACGCCCCACTTTGCGGGATATTTCACCCGAATTCAGTTGCCGTAGCCCGCTACGGCGCCCTCATCCGGGCAAAATATCCCACAAATTGTGACGCACATCTTGCAGAAAGCCTTTTTCAGACACGCTCTAGTATCCGCAGCATTATTTTTTCCACACGCCTGCCACCAGCACTGTCATATCATCCCGTGCATGATAATCGCTGTATCCCAGCACCCGTTCCAGTATTCCCCTGCCGAAATCTTTCGGTGATTCCTCATGAACATCCATAATGATTTCTTTCATGGTTTCCTCCTCTTTCTGGTCAGGCAATGCATCCAGGACTCCATCTGTCATCATGATCAGGTAATCCCCATGGTACAGCTTTCTGGTAGCTGTCTCAAAATCAATCTGCTGTACAAGCCCTGCGGCCAGACTTTCAGAAGTAATAGATTCCACCCAGTGATCTCTTTTGATAAATGTAGACGCAGCCCCCGCCTTCAGAAAATTGCAGATTCCTGTATACAGGTCCACTGCGCAGATATCCACTGTAGAAAACATACCCTCCTCTCCTTTGAGTACCAGAGCAGAATTTACCATCTTTGCTGCCGTTTCCTGGGAAAATCCTGACTCCATAAACTGTTCCAGAAGTTCCACAACTGTCTCGCTCTCCCTGCATGCTTCCATCCCTGAGCCCATGCCATCCGAAAGGCACATAACAAACCTGCCGCCATCCTCCTGTCTACATATATAATTATCTCCGGAAACCTTCTCTTCTTCTCTGGTAAGCCTGGCCGTTCCATAGAGAACCTGATAGCTTACATCCTCAGCAAAATGTACAGTGTGATATTCTCCGTTTACAATACATCTGCTCCCATTTACAGGTACCATGGAAATTTCACAGTATTTTGAAAGAAGCTGTGCGATCTCTGTCATGGAAATACACTGACCGCTTCTGGCACGCATGGTGAGAAAAATCTGTTTACGTCCTTTCACCTTATTCATCATCCATGCCCTGCGAAGGATCACATGGCTCTTTCTCAGTCCCTTGCGAAGTTCTTCTTCAAACTGCGGCGTCACTCGCTCCAGGTCATACAGATCACTGGCTACGTTCTCCATGATATGTGAGACTTCCATAAGCTGCTGTGCTACTGCCAGCCGATTCTCGATCATACGGTTATCCCACATCAGGTTCTGCCTTTCTTTCTGAAAATTCTCTGCAACCGTCTCATAATACTGTACGGAACGGGGACATATGCCTGTCCAGTCAGCGCGGATGCCTCTGACATTTTCCTCGTTTCCACTCTCCATAGAACGTACCAGTGCCTCCACTCCTTTCACCAGTTCCTGACTGTGTTCTCCCCAGCAGATTTCCCTCTGATAGCATCTGCTGCATACCTTTGCATTTGTATCCTCAATGATCTGCTCAACCTGCCTGCTGCTCAGATAATCTTTCCGATAAGGCATCCCGTAGAAAGTATCTGCCAGTTTCTGAAAAGATGCCGCATACTTCTCCACCCTCTCTTTCTGAGGATGGCCCTCCTGCAGAGACGGCAGTTCTTCTGTATCCGGCAGATTTTCTGCTAAAATAGTTTTTGCCATGTCCCGTATGATCAGCATAATGCTGATAACGAGCATGGCAATCATCCATTCCTGCATATTCTCCCCTCCCCTTATTCATTCCCTGTATATAGCAGACTACTGCATTTTTATCAGAGAATTTCAATAACTGTTCAACAGTCCTCTCTTTCACAAAGTACTAAACAGTTACAGATATTATATGGAAGGGTTTCTGAAATATCTGTCAAACGCAGACGAATCCTTCGTAAAAGTTTTCGACATTTGTTACTGCTGTTTCTTAAAAACAGTCTCATTGTCCTTCACAAGTCCCAGTTTCTCTCTGGCAACCTCTTCTGCATATTCGTCTGTCTCCATATATTTCTTTAATTTATCAATTTCTTCTGTACGTGTCTGCTCATCTTCAATCTGTTGCTGAAGAGTGGCGGCCTTAGCATCATATCCTGTGAGGCGTTCCTTAAGGTCATTACTTTCTAGCATCAGTCCTCCCAGAAGGACTAAAACAACCAGCGCAATCGCAATCATTCCAAGAGAGTTATACCCTACTTTCTTTTTTTTCTTCCTTTTCTTAGAATTACCCAATTTGCCAGCCTTCCTTTTTTAGCACATTTATACGCTTTATACCACAGAAGTTTACATCTTTTGACCGGAAATAGCAACCATTTTATCAAAAATTTAATAATTATTACAGGAATCTCCATAAATTTCGTACAGCATTTTACAAAAATATCTCCTAGAATCCTGTGGCAGATATACGCTCCGGATAAAAAGCCTAAAACCATAAAAAAACGCAGGATTCCTTCATTGCTCCTGTAAATCTCCGAAAAAACAAAAAAGGCACAACAAAGCCAGTATAGAATGTCTTCCGTCCCGACAGCTTTATCCGAATGTGCAAAAACATTCCTGAATGCAGCCAGCAGATCATAACACAAAAGGAGAACAGCACCCACAGCTATTGTCCGGAGCAGCAGAAGTAATTCATGATGAATAAATGCACTCATCTCTCACCGGAACATCCTTCTAAATAAGGATTCATCCCTGTTATCTGTATTCTTTGACAGATAGGTAAGACTGTCCACTTTTCCTTCCAGATCTACTTCTCCCTTTTCCAAATCAAGCTGCTTCACATGAAGCTGTTCTCCCTTTATTACAAGTTTCCCTGCCTGTGTAAAAAGCAGGATTTCTTTTTCATCAAAGGATTTAATATCCTTTACCCCGGTAATTCTCCCGTTCTGACGGTTTTCCAGCATCAGGCTGTGAGTTGAAAGTATCTTCTTCTCTTCCACAGACGCCTCCCGGTCACAGCCTCCGGAAACTATGACCTGCCAATCTGTTACTTATCAGTAGTTTATGTGCCGGAAAATGGAAATAGACAATAAAATGTTAAAAATTTATATGTTCCCACTGCATAAATGCCAAAAGCTGCAAATTACCATCCGGAATCAAAGATATTTGTACATACTCTCTACATCTTCTTTTTTGACAGTTTCTTTTACATCCAGTACTTCTACTTTGACATTCTTACTTCCGAACTGGATTTCAATAGTATCTCCCGTCTTTACCTGTACAGATGCCTTGGCAGGCTTATCGTTGACAAGAACTCTTCCTGCATCACATGCTTCGTTTGCCACTGTACGGCGTTTGATCAGACGTGACACCTTTAAGTATTTATCTAATCTCATATTTTGCTCCTGTAAATGTCATGTAAATGGATACTCACGAATTACTCCGCCGGAGTATCAAAAAAGGGGAACTTTCGTTCCCCCGGTTATCGCCTTTATTATTTACCGTTAACCATATCTTTTAATGCTTTTCCAGCTTTGAATTTCGGTGATTTAGAAGCTTCGATTTTCATAGTTTCACCAGTCTGAGGATTTCTTCCCTCGCGAGCAGCTCTTTCACTTACTTCAAATGTACCAAATCCTACTAACTGGATTTTTCCGCCATTTTTCAGTTCTTTAGAAACGACATCAACGAAAGATTTCAGAACGTCTTCTACGTCCTTCTTGGATAAGTTTGTCTCTTTCGCCATAGCTGCTACTAATTCTGTTTTATTCATGGTGTTTCCTCCTCTAATGATCTCTTTCTTGTTTGGTGGCATCTGCCAAAAGCGACAGAGCTCTATCCTCTATATATATACCTTTTTCCCCATATTGTCAAGGTTTTTCGTAACTGTTCAGCTCTGTGTTACTGAGGATAAGTTACTGTTCACACACCACTATCCCGCGAGGTGTTTTGGCATGAATATGCCAAAATCCCGAGACATACAAGCCAAAATTCCATTGCCGCAGGCAATCTGGAATGAATTTTGGCTACGTTACTGTGAACGGAGTGAACAGTAACGAGGATAATCCCTGAAACATTCCTCTGCAAAATTCTCCCAGATTTCTCTCTGTCTGATAAGATTCTGAAGCTTTTCCACATTTTTCTCTGAAATCCACACCTTTTTGTGTGAATAATAATAATTTGCCAGTTTCCAGTATTTTTCAGGATAAGTGAAACGTACACGCAGATTTTTCCACTCTTCTGCCGAGATTGGACGGATTTTATGATATTCCCTGAGCATTTCCCCTGCCAGTTCCAGATTCCAGTTATATTTCTCCAGTATTTTTCTCATAAAACGATACAAATCTGCTACCTGAATATCAAAACTCCAGTGACCAAAATTTGTGACTGCTGTCCCCAAATGATCACCTTTCAGCATCAGAATATTATGCTGATTATATTCTCCATGACATACCTGTCCTTCCCGCCATGCCCTTTCCCTGAGATCATCATAATCCGTCTCGTCCAGAAGCTTTACTGCATACTGTGCCCTTTCAAGAAACTGCTCCACACTTGCCAGATAATTTTTCTCAAATACATTGGATGCTCCTTTGTTCCGTATAAATTTGCGTATCTTACGAAGCTCCTGATTGTGCCGGAGATATTCCTCCCTGAGAGATCTTTCCCTGTATTCCTCCACAGGTTCCATTTTCATTAAAATATGTAACCTTGCCAGTGTCCGGACACTTTTTAAAATATCTTCCCGGGATTTTGTGTCACACTCTTTTCCTTCATACCAGTGCTGGAGTGTAAACCTTTGTTCAGTCTTATCTTTACTGACCAGACTTTCCTGATTATTCCGCAGAAAATAATCGGTATTTATACCATTTTCCTGAAGTCTCAGCAAAAGCTCCTGCTGTTTTTCCAGCTTTTTTTCAGAACCGTGAAATTCCCTCAGGATCAGAAGTCCCTGAGCTGTATAGCAGAGTAAAGCTCCTCTTGTCCTTGCAGAACGGTCTGCTGTCAGCTCATACTGAGCCAAAGTGCCAAGTCCGTAATCATACAATGACATATCCCCCTCTTAATCATCTTAATTCTTTCTATACATATGAAGAAAATCCGGTGGATATACCCCCGGATTTTAGTTATTTACTATATTCTGATATACTGACCATTCCATAAAACTGCACTATTTCTCATCAAGCAGACCCAATAATATCTCTTTCTGATTCTTCTGTGGATCGACAAGTACTACTTCCAGCAGACGGTTCAGCGTTTCTCCTATCTCACGACCCGGCTTATAACCGGCTTCAATCAGATCTTTCCCTGTCACTGCCAGAGTTTTTAAAGATACACACTGATGTTCATTAATGATCGTCTCATAAGCCTCTTTCACCTTATCCAGACGTTCCTGCTTCTCTGCGCGTCTGTAATCACTCTGTGCCAGCATATCTGCCTGCTGCACTTCCAGATAATATGGGAAGAGATCCTCACCGATACGGTTCACTGCCCTGCGCACTGCCTTTGTCGTTCCATCCGGTCTGTCATCATGCCATTTTACCAGACGGGTTACCTTGCGGATCGTATCATTATCGAATTTCAGCCTGCGCAGGATCTGTGCAGCCATCTTTTCTCCCGCAATCCCATGCATCTTGAAATGATCTCTTCCATTCTCATCTGTTTTCCGGACAACCGGCTTTCCAATGTCATGAAGCAGCATGGTAATCCTGAGAACTTTATCTGCACGTACATGACAGAGACTGTGCAGGATATGCTCCCCTACTGTATAACAGTGGTGCGGCGTATTCTGGGATGTTGTCATACATGCATCAAACTCCGGAAGAAATTCAGCTGTGATCCCGGCTTCATAAGCCACCCTGAGATAATCCGGATGAGGAGACATCAGGAGCTTCACAAGCTCTACCTGAATCCGCTCTGCGCTGACATGCTTCAGATTCGGTGCCAGAACCTTCAGTGCCTTACGAGTCTCTTCTTCAATGGCAAAGCCCAACTGCGCACTGAAACGGACTGCACGCATGATCCGCAGTGCATCCTCTGTAAAACGCTCCAGCGGATCTCCCACACAGCGGATGATTTTTCTCTCAATATCCTCCAGTCCGCCGAAAAGGTCCACCAGTCCTGAAGAAGGATTGTATGCCATTGCATTGATGGTAAAATCCCGGCGTTTCAGGTCTTCCTCAAGGCTTGCTGTAAAGGTGACCTCTTTGGGATGTCTGCCGTCCTCGTACTCACCATCTACACGATAAGTCGTGACCTCATATCCTTCTTTTTCCATAAGAACAGTCACTGTTCCATGCTGCAGACCTGTATCCACTGTTCTGTGAAACAAAGCCTTGACCTGCTCCGGCTTTGCGGATGTGGTGATGTCCCAGTCATCCGGGCTCCGTCCCAGAATGGAATCACGCACACAGCCGCCTACCACATAGGCTTCATAGCCTGCTTTTTCCAGTATATGCAAAATTATTTCCGCGTTTTTCGGTATTTCCAGAATCATATGACCATCCTTATCTTCTTCTATTTATTCTTAACCCCGAAAACCGGCACTCAGATATCTCTGCTGCCGGTTTTCTTTATTTTCTTATTGATTAGTATGCTCTGCCCCAGTAAACCATCTTCTTGGCAGGTTTTCCACAGCATACGCAGACATCACTTAAGTGTTCCTGCTCAAACGGCATACATCTGGATGTAGCCTGAACATCTTCTTTGATCTTGTCCTCACATGCGCGGTCACCGCACCACATAGCTTTTACGAAGCCTGGTTTGTTAACAATAGTATCTTTGAATTCTTCATAGTTTGTAGCAACATAAGTATGGGAATCTCTGTGCTTACGTGCACGCTCCAGCATATCTTTCTGGATTGTTTCCAGGATTTCCTGTACTTTTTCCACAAGCTCATCAAATGTAACAGTATATTTCTCTCTTGTATCACGACGGCAGATCACAGCCTGACCATTCTCGATATCCTTCGGACCGCACTCAATACGGATCGGGATACCACGCATTTCCTGCTCTGCGAATTTGAATCCCGGGCTCTTGTCTGTGTCGTCTACTTTTACGCGGACTCCTGCTGCTTTTAATGCTGCAAACATCTCATCTGCTTTCTCAAGAACGCCTTCTTTTCTCTGCTGGATCGGAATGATCACTGCCTGTACAGGAGCGATTCTCGGAGGCAGCACCAGACCACTGTTATCACCATGTACCATGATGATAGCACCGATCATACGTGTTGTCATTCCCCAGGATGTCTGATGTACATACTGAAGTTTATTTTCTTTATCTGTATACTGGATGCCGAATGCTCTTGCAAATCCATCGCCAAAGTTATGGCTTGTACCGGACTGAAGAGCTTTTCCATCATGCATCAGGGATTCAATTGTATAAGTAGCTTCTGCACCGGAGAATTTCTCCTTGTCTGTTTTCTGTCCCTTGATAACCGGGATTGCAAGTACTTCCTCACAGAAATCTGCATACAGATTCAGCATCTGGATAGTACGCTCTTCTGCTTCCTCGGCTGTAGCATGAGCTGTATGGCCTTCCTGCCATAAGAACTCACGTGAACGAAGGAACGGACGTGTTGTCTTTTCCCAGCGCACTACAGAGCACCACTGATTGTATACCTTCGGCAGGTCTCTGTGGGACTGGATTTCTTTTGCATAGAAATCACAGAATAATGTCTCTGATGTTGGACGTACGCACAGACGCTCCTGAAGAGGATCCAGACCACCATGAGTTACCCATGCAACCTCAGGTGCAAATCCTTCTACATGATCTTTCTCTTTCTGAAGAAGAGATTCCGGAATAAAGATTGGCATGTACACATTCTGTACGCCAGTCTCTTTAAATCTTCTGTCCAGTTCGTGCTGGATATTTTCCCAGATTGCATATCCTGCAGGTTTAATTGCCATGCAGCCTTTAACGCTGGTATAACCGCAGAGTTCAGCTTTCTTTACAACGTCGGTATACCACTGGGCGAAATCGTCTTCCATGGATGTGATGGCTTCTACCAGTTTCTTGTTGTTTGCCATGATTACTTCTCCTTTTTATGTGATTGTGTTGATCCTGACAGTGCATCAGGATATAGTCGCGGCGGAATGCATATTCTTCTTATTTTTCTTCTATAAATAAATTTCCCTATCTGCTTCACAGTACAAAAATCTGCTTTTTTATAATCCGGCAAAATCTGTCATATTATAAAAAACGAAAAAAAGAAGCCCTGCATCCCTCACAAGGGACCGAAAGGCTTCGGCGGTACCACCCTAATTAGCACTGTGCCCAAATGCCTGCACATTGCTCGCTCTTCTTCCGATAACGCAGGAAAAACGCCGTACTTCAATTGTACGGAGCTCCGAGGCCGGTTCCATAATTCACGCACAGAATCCTTCCACCACTGTTTCACAGCCAACCGGCTGTTCTCCGGGACTCTTCTCTGGGATTGCTCCTTATGTACTATTCTCTTCATCGCTATATATATATTTCGCATTTGGTTATATTCTATTTGAAATAAATTGATGTGTCAAGAGTAAAATCTGTTTACTATTCACTCTGTTCTCAGTAATGGTTACTGTTCACACACCACTATCCTGCGAGGTGTTTTGGCATGAATATGCCAAAATCACACTTCTATTGTAATCTTACGTCCTGTCCGGTTATATTTATAATAACGGACCCCGGCTGCATCCAGCATTCTCTTGGAAGCGATCACTGCCGGCGTGTCTGCATATTTATCACAGTCATAGACAATCGTCTTAATACCTGCCTGAATAATTGCCTTGGCACATTCATTACATGGAAAAAGAGACACATAAAGCTTTGCACCTTCCAGACTTCCTCCTCTGTAATTAAGAATCGCATTCAATTCACTATGGGTCACATAAAAATATTTCGTATGAAGACTGTCACCCTCTCTTGCCCATGGAAATTCATCATCTGAACAGCCCTTTGGAAAACCATTATAACCCATGGACAGGATTTTATTATCCTCACTCACAATACAGGCACCTACCTGAGAATTCGGATCCTTGGAACGCATCCCTGACATCATGGCAACTCCCATAAAATATTCATCCCATGATAAATAATCTGTGCGTTTATGATTTACATCCATTTTCCACACCTCCCCTTCACATACTTCACCATTCATCTGCTTCATAAAAGTAGCACATTGTCCGTTACTGTGAACGGAGCAAACAGTAACCATTGTCTGTTTATAACTGACACAGCCAGAACTTCACACTTTACTCTACAGCAATTCCCATTCATCATACATGTGAGAGAATTACTATAATCATGCAGGCTCTGGCTGTTTTATCAGTTTTCTTATTTTATGGCTTATTCAGTCTCTATCTGATTAATTCTTCTGATATGTCTCTCATCGTTGGAAAACGGTGTATTCAAAAATGTATCCACAATCTTCAATGCCAGCCCAGGTCCTACCACTCTTCCGCCAAGTGCAAGGATATTGGCATCATTGTGAAGTCTTGTAGCCTCTGCTGTAAAACAATCTGTGCAGACTGCAGCTCTGATTCCTTTAAACTTGTTTGCTGTAATGGAAATTCCGATACCTGTTCCGCAGATCAGGATTCCCTTCTCACATTCGCCGTCAAGAATTGCATGTGCAACCTTCTTTGCATATACCGGATAATCTACGGAATCCAGACTGTCACATCCATAATCTTTATATTCAATTCCTTTCTCATCCAGATATTTCTTAATCTCCTGTTTTAATTCATATCCACCGTGATCACATCCTAGAGCTATCATTAATCTTCCTCCTGAAATTAATTTATTTTCTTTACCTCTTCAGCAGACTATTTAAATGAATCTTCATTATCCATCTGGCCATTACTGCTGATAAGATTATATAGTCAGGCATATATCTGCTTCACTACCTGATTATATCATACCACCTGTATGATCTTATGTCCCGCTGCTTTCAGCAGACGGTTCATAATGGCCTGTCCCATTCTTGGTGTATAAAACGCTTCTGAATAAATAGACCTGACCGCACTCTGGTCAAAATCACGAAGCACTTCATATAAATGATGGGCGATTGTTTCCTCTTCTTTCCGACTTCCGATGCTGACTACCAGACCTTCGGGATATCTGTCCTTTGTCTCGTCCGTTGCAATAATTCCGACCTGCTCACCGTGTGCTTTCGCTTCCGCAGCCAGCTCATTGATTTTCTTCACAACAGCTTCCTCCGGTCCCTCAACAATTGCCAGATCTGCCTTCGGTGCATAATGGCGATATTTCATACCCGGTGCTTTCGGACGTACTTTGCTGTCAGCCGCAATCAGCCCCTTGTCCATCCTTACATCCCCCAGAGTCTCCTGAAGCATCTCCAGAGAAATATAACCCGGACGTAAAACCACCGGCACATCCTCAGTAAAATCAACGATCGTAGACTCAAGACCGATTCCCACCTGGCCTCCGTCAATAATCATCTCAATCGCCTCGCCAAGATCCTCCTCTACATGCTGTGCAGTAGTCGGACTGGGTCTGCCTGAAGTGTTGGCACTGGGCGCAGCCACATAACCACCTGCTGCCTTGATAAGTTCCTGCGCGATCCTGTCACTCGGAAAACGAACCGCCACACTGTCCAGACCACCCGTAGTCTCCTGTGGTACAAGATCCGACTTCGGAAAAATCATAGTCAGCGGACCCGGCCAGTACTTCTCTGCCAAAATCTTCGCCTTCTCCGGAACCTCAGCTACAATCGGAGCCAGCTTATCAAACTCTGCAATATGCACGATCAGCGGATTATCCGAAGGTCTGCCCTTCGCCGCATAAATTTTCATAGAAGCCTGCGGGTTCAACGCATCTCCACCAAGACCATAAACAGTCTCCGTAGGAAATGCAACCAGACCACCCTGTTTCAAAATATCTCCACCACGCCGGATAGCCTCCATATCAAGATTATCCGCTGTCATGGATACAACTTCTGCTTTCATTTTATTCCTGCTTTCTTATCTGTTCTGTATTTTATATAACAATATTCCTCTTACTTTATTTTCGTTTTGTATGTTCATGATACAACAGAGACAAAAATTCGTCAAATGTTTCTTCTTTGGCAAACAGATATTCTCCATTATCCAACCAAACAAATAACAAGCTGACAGAAAATATTTCTCCTGTCAGCTCGTACATCAATCTCTTAATTTATCAGGCAATACATATACCCTTTCTTTTGTGAGTTCTGTGGCCTTAACTTCTGCTTATACTGCTTACCTGAAACAAGATTATAATTTGTGTATAAATCAAAAAGCATTATCTGATCGCATTCATACAATATTTATAAATTCTTTTATAGGTACATGTAGAATAGTGAACGCCGTCATCTATATTTCCCTTAAACTCATTGTATGTACTGTAACCATTCTTCATCAGATATTTATAGGTATCTATCCATTGAAATCTCTTATTTAACCTGCTCTGCAATCTGTCATTAAAGTAACGTAACTGCGCTTCTTTTCGAGTTGGTTTCATTGCTGTATTTACCGGATTCACAGACATATAAAACAATCTGCAGTCACTTTCAAGTTCCTCTGCAAGAGTGTTCATACGCGCAAGATATGCATTTGCCTCGCCTTTATAATCAACCCCATTCCCGGAATTATGACTCGAAAGATCATTCACACCAAGATTAAAAATAACTGCTACGGGCTTATCTGAATCTGACTGCAGACGGGCAATTTCACTTCTCATTACTCTCTCTCCTGCTGTTTCAAACCAGCTCAGTCCCTCCCCTGTCTTACACACAAATGATACTTTTGCAACTGCATCCTTTCCATATTCCCGAAGAAGAGTTTTCTGCATAAAATACGTTCTGGAATCTCCCACAAAAATAATTCCGGAATACTCCGACAGCTGAGCTGCCAGATTATTGACCTGAATATCCGGCTCCTGTTGCCAGTTATACATAACTGCATATAAATGGGTTTTCTTCCTTACCTGTATCACCTGTCCCGCCTGATACTGCGGATTCTGAGTCTGATCCGGCTTCGTGCTCCATCCAAGAAAAGTATATCCTGTCTGATTTCTTATTGCTGGAAGTGTCACTTTTCCATTACTGTCTGCTTTTCTTATTATCGTAGACCCATCTGCCTGATGGAAAATAACCACCTTCTGAGAAGCAGATGAAATCGCTCCTGTTCCCTCCGACGGAGCCAGTGACTCATCCTTTTTATTATCCGAATATGTAAAAGATGTGAAGCTTGTGGTTCCTTTTTCCGCATCGTAAACCCTTACTTTGCTGGTTTTCGCAAAAGCTGTTTGACAAAAACATGAACTACAGCAAATTGCTCCTGTCAACATCATAATCATCATTTTCCTGCTATAATGTCTAACCTGAATTATTCGATTCCTCATTTTAAAACTCCTTTCCTGTCATGTAAATATTCACAATCCTCATTTTCTCCTACTACTTATACAGTGTCATCTTTTCATTTTTCCACTGTAGCAACATATTTTTCTTATATATATTGCACATACATTATCATAATACAATCGTAATCCATATCTGTAAATTTTACTTTTTCCCTCTTTTCCACCTGATAATTATTTCCCCAAAACCATTCCAGCCAATAACCAGCGTAAAAAAATATTTCATTTCCTGTGCATTTGCAGGGTTCTTAGATATTCTTAGCCGGCAAAAGTCTGCGTTATGAGCCGACCGTCTCACGTGTCTGAGCGAAGTTTGCAACGGAGCGAGTTTGAGAGGGCGGCTCATGCCTTTAGCAGATTTTTGGCGGCTTAGAATATCTTAGAGCCCGAAACCGCACAGGAAATGAAATATTTTTTTACGCGTCCCTTTTGATCATCAAAGATTACCCGCAATATTCTTTACAAAAACGCAAAAAATGACGGCAAAACTGCCGCCATTTTTCACTCCCTTACTTATTAACCTTAAGAATATAAGTACTATACACCTCATCCTGGAACACCACTTCTCCAAGTGACTTCAGCACATCCTCATTCAATGTCTCCCCATATTTCTCCCTCTCCTTCGATCCGACAAAAATATAAGAAACATCATACTCTTCCAGCAGCTCCTTCACATACTCCTCATCCAAAGAAGTATAAATACTCTCAATATCCGCGCTCTTCTCATTCAAGTCCGCAGTATCATCTCTCCACAGCCACTCATGCACATACCATCCCAGCACAGTCGGAAGCCCTGTCATAGCGGAAACACGTTCATATCCACTATAACTGTCCCCGTTCGCCTCAAGCACAACCGGTGCCCCTTTCACATTCTTCTTCAGCCATTTAATACCAGCCACATCCTCCGCGAAATCATTCTCCAGGAAAGAAGCAGCATTCAGCCCCTTATATTCAGAAGGCTCCCATACCTTTCCAAACCACGCATACACACTGTTTCCAAAATAACCAAAGGTCCAGCAAAGCAATACCAGGCCGATCACTGACACAACCTTAAACACTTTCTTACGTGCAGCCACCAGCATACGGAAAATACCATATCCCATGGTCATCCCAAACAGCATATACGCCTGATAAGTCAGCTTAAACATAGTATTCGCCCTGGCGTTCCCATTTTCGTAAATATCTCTTACATAAACCAACTCCGGAATCACGATCAGCCCGATTGCACAGAGTCCCATGACAATCGCAAACAGATCCGGCACAGAAATTGCTTTCATCAGTTTATATAGACTTCTGTTCGCACCACCACGAAGCTTCTCCCAGATGATACAGATAATCAGCAGAACTGTCAGAACCACAGGCAGTCCCCACAAAATCAGCAGCTGATGGATCATAGAATGATTCTGCGCAATTCCCACACCTTTAAACATACTGTCAAACTGCAAAGTAAACGGCAGAGAAACAACGTATGAGATCACAATGATCTCCACTGCCTGAACCGCAGTCACTGCCAGAACCCTCTTCACTTTACCATCAAACTGAACGATATTGGTAAACAGCACCACTCCACCGGTCACCACGAAATAAATAATAAAATCCCAGAAATTCGTAAACCGGAACATACCGATCATCACTGCAGCCAGCAGGATATGCGGAATCAACAGCTGTTTTTTCCAGAACTGTTTCCGGCCCGGCTTCATGATCACTGCTTCTCTCATCCGCACACTTCGCATCCACGCATAAAGAAGTCCCACCAGAAACAGCACAAACATTACATTTACCACATGGGCATGGAGATCTCCCAGCACAAAGGAATAACATGGAAATTCATGGATCGTCTTGTCCGGCACATCCGGATTGTATCCAATATAACGGGTCGCATCCGGGAACCAGTAGCTGTCCGCTTCTTTTCCCTGCAGCTTCTGGAGCCATGGAATGATCTTACTGTAAACCACATAATGCATATTTCCCGCAATTGATACAGAAATTCCTGCTATGATCCCGGCCACTGCCGGCAAACAACGTTTCTTTCCTGTCAGGCTTCCTTTAAGCCTGTCCACAGACATCTGACGAACCAGTGAAAACGGAAGCACAAACGCAAATGCAGCCACAAAAGTACGCATCAGATTGTAAGTGAGTTCTACTTTACTGCCAGTCAGCTTCGTCAGAAATACTGCAAAATACTGTCCGCCATAATAATAATTGATCGTACCTTCTGAATACCACAGATCTCTTGCAGGAAGTGTCGTACTTCTCATCATGGCTTCCATGAAACCATAATCCATAAATTTCTCAGTTCCGTATGCCTGCGGACGGAATCCTGCAAAATAAGTCCACATCAGGAAAAATATAAAGAACAGAATTTCCTCTCCGTAAATCAGATTTACCTTTCCGGACGGAAAGCAGTCAATTCCATTTTTTCCCTGAAAATGATATAAAACCCCACAGCCAACAGCACATACAACAGACACACCGATACATGTCGCTGCAGTAAATGGCAGTATCTTCGCAGTTACCAGAAACCACGTAAGAAAACCTGTCACAGTAATCGCCAGCACTTTTGAAAACATCCAGCCTTTGTCCTCAAATCCGGCAAACAGTCTCCCTGTCACAGGCATGGCAACCATTCCCATCAGAAATGCCAACAGCCACCAGGTCCAGAATGTCCATACATCTCCCTTTAACAGAAATGCAGACAGCCCTGCAAGAGCTGCTGCAAGAAGCACTCTCGGTGCCCATTTCTTCATCCGTACGTCCTCCTTAATCATTTATAAAATTATTGTGGTTACTATAATCTTACACATTCTCTCTTATCTCTGTAAATCTGTGATCACCCGGCTCATAATCATAAATCCGGAGTAATCCCCGTAATAATGCATTTGAGGATTATTCTGTTGTTTTATAGATCCGTATCCGTCCATCCTGAGTCTCATAAACCTTTTCATATGCTGCAGCAATTGTCTCCTCACGACATTCCTGCTGTTCAAATTCCGAACCTTCTTCAAACAGGATATATGTTATTTTTTCCTGTTGTACTGTTTTTTTCAATGTTTCACTGTCAGATGTAGTGTATATCGTTACAGCCTGTGCAGCCCTGTAATTCGTATCATAGCCTGCAGACCATGCGTAATATGGCCATCCACAGTAAAGCATAGCTCCGGACATCGTCACTTCATTCATGCTGTACTCAGGAGTAAGTAAAAGATCGTTCTTCTCCAGATTCTCCTCCAGCCATTGGGTCAGCTCGCTGTTCATATTTACAGTCACACGTCTGCCCGGACCATTTCCCTTTATGATCACCACAAAGTCATAAATCCCGGTCACACTCAGAGATATCACCAATAGTATTGCCAGTATCTTTCCCATAGTTTTTTGTATCCCGGACTGCCCATTTCTCCCTTTCCAAAGACTGCATACTGCCCATGCCCAGAAAATCGTCAGAAACGCATATGATATCATGATATATTTATGGTTTACATTAATATCCGGTGTCATCAGAAGCACAAAAGCAAAAATCACCGGAAACAGGAAACTCACAAGGATTGCTCTCTCCCGTCTTCTCATAAACCATACCATTAGTACCAGCCCAAGGAAAAAAACTCCGCTCATCCAGAACAGATATTTCACAACTCCCGGGACAGTCTTATCCTCTGCCAGAAATCCCAGATAAATCTGAGGACTCATAGCACTTCCAACAACAAAAATCTTTGACTGAAGCCAGGAAAAGAAGATGGATACCCCCGCCATGACAGCGTAATCCACTTTTCCATCCGAGAAAATCGCAAAGCCGCACAAAATCAGCAGACCACCAATCACTGCTGCCCCATTCCAGAACGCACACAGACCCAGAAACATTCCCATAAGCAGTGCCTGATCCAGATTTCTGCTTTTCCATCCTTCCTTCGAAAAGATTCTGTTTTTTATCCAGAGTATTCCCTTCTCTTCATGTGCCGTCCCGGCTTCCAGCCAGTCCATAAACAGATATAGCGCCAAAGTCACCATCAGAAGTCCAAATGCCAGATGCCTCTGATTAAGATAAACATTAAAGTTCCACAATCCCCAGTTCTCATTGACAGTATATCCGATAAAGGAAGTATTTTCTTCCAGGGTTTCCACAAGATTCCCTGCCTGGATATGCTCCCATACAAATCTGAAAAAAGCCATTCCGCTTCTGAAAAAGAACAGAAACAATGCCAGTACACCGCAGCACATTTTGCCTGTGATCCTAAGTGCAAGCTGATATAACAGCATAAGAAATCCCACAAGCGACAAGGTACTTACGATATTATAGGCAAAGTCCATACGCATTCCAAGATATTCCAGATTTCCTGTGAGAAACTGAAACATAAAATGATACTTTACATCTGCACCTCCATAATGAGGATACTGTGTGGGAAAATTATTTCCTGCAGAAAAAGAACGCATCATCGCCGTATGTGGTGCATAGTCTCCATACACAGTCAGGCCGGAATACAGGATTCCGTCTTTTATATAGAATACATAAAACATCATATATGTAATAAATACAGTCAGCAGACCAAAGAGTAATATTTCCTTTTTTAATCTGCGCTTATCCTGTGTTTTATCAATATTCCATATCCTGTAACTTCCCTGTTTTCTGTATTTCTGTACGCTGAGCAGTATCATAATAACTGCTGCACCTGTCATCCCGATAATATTTCCATACAAAAGTGGATTTTCAGCTTTTCCCACAACACTGAAAAACCAGGAAATAATATATACCGTCCAGGTCAGTAAAAGTGTTCCGACTCCAAAAGAAGCCGGAAGCATGAGCCAGATACGATTAATACCTGACACACTCCTTCCCTCTCCTGTCAGCATTTTCGATGCTTCACAGCCCAGCATTCCTGCCAGAAGCAGATAAATAATTCCAAGCATAATTTCTCCCTGTACATTTCCCCGCCATGCAGATACTTCTATCCTCCCGGGGGATTTTATCAAACAAGTATCAGTATAGCAAAAATCCCTACTTATTAAAAGCAAGTTCACATAAATTAAACATTTTAAATTTTTTGTTGCTTCAGATATTGTTCAATCCCTTTCACTATAGCTTCCACTATTTTATTCTGATATTCTTCTTTGCAGAGAAGTCCGGCCTCTTCCGGATTTGTAAGAAAACCACACTCTACAATATTCAAAACACTTTCACTTCTTTTTAACAGATAATAGGTTTTATTACCTTTTGCCACACGAGGGCGTTTTACTTTCAGTCCCAGATTCAGTTCTTCCTGGATAAACTCTGCCAGATTCTTTCCCCGGACAGAATCTTCATAATAAAACACCTGGGGACCGCATACAGACGAATCCTGATAGCTGTTCTGATGAACACTTATGCACAGCACAGGTCTGTATTTCTTTATCATAGCAATCCTGCACTGCATATCCTGTGCTTTCTGATTTCTGCTGTCCTCCTCATAAAGGCCCTTATCTTCTTCCCTTGTCATGATTACAGAAAATCCTTGTTTTTCCAGAGAATCCTTTAATTTTACGGCAATCTGAAGATTTATCCCCTTTTCTTCCAGTCCGTTCACTCCGATCATTCCCGGATCCGCTCCACCATGTCCTGCATCTACCAGAATGGTTTTTGAATTTTCTGTTGAACTCATAGTCTCTGAAACTTCAGCTGCCTGTTTTGACAGAATGAGAAAACTGACAAGAAGCAGACACCCTAACATTAATTCCAGTCCATATTTTTTCAAACTAAAAACACCTCCTGAGACATCTTTTACAGTCTACGGGAAAATTCACTGTTCCTGTAGACTGGCTATAGCAATTCCATAAAATAATGCAATCAGTATTTCATAAAATTCTATATTAATATATGTTTCAGAAGATGTTTTTATAGCCTGCTGATGCAGAACTTTTAATTATTCAGATTGTCCGAGATTACCTGCCAGATTCCGTTGTTTTCAAATCCAAGCTTCCATGCAGAAACTCCTGCAAGGTCATATTTGGATACCAGCTTCACTTTCTCTGCAACTGACTGAGCATCCTCAAGCCAGATCTGATAGGTAGAATTATCTATATCATATTTTCCATAATTCTGGGAAGTGGTCTTATCCCAGTAGGTTTCCACATTATTATCTGCAATTGTCTGCTGCGCCTGATCCATACCGATTGCTTCACTGGTTACATTTCCCCCTGTGGTCTTCCACAGTCTGGTATAAAACGGAATGGCATTGATCACACGTTCAGCCGGAACCTCATCCAGTGTATCCTGGATTCCCTGTTCCACCCATGGAAGAGATGCCACAGAACCGGCTTCAGATCCTACATAATGCTCGTCATATCCCATGATAATCACATAATCTACAACCCTTCCCTGCTCAGCCCGGTCATAATGGCTTGTAAAATCCTCAGGAACCGGGTTATCCACTGAAAGAACCAGATTATTCTTATGGCACTCTATGGAAAGTTCTCTCAGAAATTCCAGAAAATGGATTCCCACATCCTCGCTGAGAGATTCAAAATCCACATTAATGCCATCCATTCCCACATCTTTGGCTGCCTGGATCAGCTGACTGATAATATTCTGTCTCGCCGCAGTGCTGGAAAGTGTTTCAGTTGTACTTACTTCCTGTGTAAAGTTATCGATCAGACCCCATACCTGAAGCCCCTTTTCATGAGCCTGTGATACATAATCTGCACTTGCGATGCTTGCAATGTTTCCTGAAGTATCTGTCAGATAGAACCAGGTAGGCGAGATCACATTCACACCTGTCATATTTGCTGTCGCATCCGCAAAATAAGCATTGGCATCTGTGGAAGTCACCTGATGCCATACCATATTGACCTTGCTGTCCATAGTAAGATAGGAGTACTCTTCTTTCTTAAAGCTTCGTTCAAATTTTGTCTTCTCTGCTTCTCCCACTTTCTTCTTATCTATATAACCAATATATCCATCATCCGTAGCTACCTGATCCCAGTCCTCCAATTCTTCGATAAGACGAAGCTTTGTGCCTTTCTTTACAGAAGTAAGAATAGCCGATTTGATTCCACCGCGGTAACGTATGCTTGTATTCTTCTTAACTGTGACTGTTTTTACATTTTTGAATTTATACTGTATGGCAATCCTGTATGGATCTTTTGTGATGTATGCATCAAGATCTGTAAATTCCTGCACATAAGTAAGATTCAGATACACTTTGTCATCTTTCACCCATACCTTATCTCCTGCCTCAGATGATGCACTCGCAGAAGTCAGCTCCGAAGGTGTTGCATAAAGTATCTGCTGATTGGCAGAATCCCAGTAATATCTCTGGTTCAGATAAGTATTCACCACATCCAGTGGTAAATAGACTCTGTCTCCGTCCACCAGACCACGTTCTTCCAGTTTCTCAGTTCCAATGACCAGGGCAATCTCCCCATCTGCCATTTCTCCATAATATTCATTCAGATCCATTTTCTCAGAAGATGGTATGTACTTCATTACTACATGAGTGACAATTCCAAGAATCGCAACAAGAATGACCAAAACGGCAACTGCGATAACTGGTTTATACTTTTTATTCATAGTATTTTTCCTTTCAGTAAATATTGTGTTACCGGAAACAAAGCAGACAGTAACACGATCGCTATTGATACATCAGCTCACAGAAAGGTATTTCATATAGTTATTTTGAGTATGATGTACCAGTATTATCAACTGTATCGGTAACTTGATGATACTGGCTTAAGTATACCATAAAATATTACAATTGTATTGCAAAATCGTATTTTTCACAAATTTTTAAGATATGCGTAATTATATTCTTATGCTGCCCGAAGGCATTATGAACATCGGGGGGGGACTGATTCAGAATCTGTTCGGGCAGCTTTCTCTTTTGTTATTTTTCTTTGACGAAATCAAAATCCACACGAGCGATCCGTCCTTTTTCATCTTCAACGTAATCACGCATGTATCCACCACCTTCTGCAATCTGACAGGCTTTTGCAATTGTTTTCGGATTACTGAGTATACCATTCAGATACAGAGAAATTCCCTGTTCACGATAACTCTTCAATTCTTTTTCCAGTGGTTTACGCATGCTCTTTTTGGTTGCCCGTGATATATTTTCCGTAAGCTTACCTCCCTTCTTTCATAAGATTTTTTAGAAAGCACCTTATCGGCTGTTGAAAAAACAATATCCCTGCACCTGTTTTATCGTTACTGTGAACGGAGTGAACAGTAACGTTTCAACTTCTTATCATCTTCTTATCATCATGGAAATTTTACCTGTACATTGCCACAGCAGGAACGCTGCATGAAAAACGGCAATGAAGTTTAGAAATAAAAGATCACTTTGGTTAATGTTTCAGATCTTCGCTTATGTGAACCGCAGGTTTACTGCTTCTTCTGTTTTCATTATATCCATCTGGTAAATAGATGCAAGTGTTTTTCTTCATTTATGTATTTTTTTCTGTTTTGTTTCTAAAAATTTAATATTTTGGTTGATTACTTATCTTTACATTTTGCAGTTCTGTGTTATATAATATAGTGTATAAAATTTTATAAATTCACAGTCAGACAATAGAATTTTTGAAGTTACTTACAGCAATTTTCCAAAGACAGCGCATCTATGGCAATCCTTTAAAATTGCTGTTCAAAAAAACAATAGTAACTTTTAATTTATCCGTAATTGTCCGCAGCTTTCAAAAGTTAAATTTTCATTATCAGAAACACTTTTAATGGATTTTCACAGGCAATTATGAAGCTGCCAGATAATTCAATGTTATTCAGAATAGGATGTGACAACATGAAGATAGAAAAGATCAACGACAACCAGATACGCTGCACACTGACAAGAGAAGACCTGGAGAACCATCAGATCCGTATCAGTGAACTGGCTTACGGCACTGAGAAAGCCAAGAAACTTTTCCGCGATATGATGCAGCAGGCACAGATACAGTTTGGTTTTGAGGCAGATAATATTCCATTAATGATCGAGGCCATCCCGGTGAGTACCGAGAGCATCATCCTGATCATTACCAAAGTAGAGGATCCTGAAGAACTGGATACCCGTTTCTCCAAATTTGCTCCATTCAGAGGGAATGATAAGACAGATACTCTTCAGCTTGACGGTGCAGACAATATTATTGATATCTTCCAGAAGCTTTACGAAGCAAAGATGAAGAGTACTCAGACAAAAGATGGCAAATCTGCTCAGAATACCGGAGCAAAGGAAAATGACGATACTCAGGTTCCTGATGTAAATCTTATCCGTCTCTATGAGTTCGACACACTGGACGATGTGATTGCGGCCGCCCATGGACTGAACGGCTATTTTACCGGTACAAACACCCTGTACAAAGATCCGGCCGATGAGCTTTACAAACTGGTACTTCACCAGTCATCACTTTCTCCGGAGGATTTTAACAGGGTATGTAATATTCTTACGGAATATGGACAGGGAAAGGCTTTCTCTCTTTCAGGAGAAGCTTATCTGACAGAACATGGAGAACTGATTTCCGATTCTGCCCTTCAGCAGCTGATTCAACTGTAATAATTTTCATAATTAAAAGAGCATTCAGTTTTCATCTGAAAGCTCTTTTCTTATACCATAGTAAATTACAGATTTCTCAAAAAAGGATGTCCTGAACTTATTCAGAACATCCTTTTTACATGTCAGACTATGACAATTCAACAATTGTCATAGTCCGTCATATGATTACCTTTCAGAAAGATTATTCTCCAAGAAAATCATTGATCTGGTTAACCAGTACATCAACATCCAGTCCATGAACCATAGCTGCTTCTTCGAGAGATTCCATCTGGGAAGATGGGCATCCAAGGCAATGCATTCCTGCTCTCATAAGAATCGGTGCGATATTTGCATCAATCTGAAGAAGCTGACCGATCAGCATGTCTTTTGATACTTTAGCCATTGTATATTTCCTCCTTAATTTTTCTTCATACTACTCAGCTTTTATAGCTTCTGATATTATAATACTATTTTACTCTGGAATCAACTGCAAACTTTTAATTTTATCGTTCCTCCCTAAAATACGGAAGTCCCAGCGCAGCAGGCGGCTGGTGTTCCTTTTTCTTTCGGAAGCTTGTGAATACCAGTACGATAATCGTTACCACATAAGGCAGTGCTTTAAATACTTCCTGCATGCTTCGTCCAAGTCCCGGGATATAAAGATACAGAATATAAAGAGCTCCGAACAGGAATGCTCCCCAGATTGCATTCAGTGGTTTCCATAATGCAAAGATTACCAGTGCAACAGCAAGCCAGCCACGATCTCCAAAACCATTGTCTGTCCAGGTTCCTCCTGAATATTCCATTACGAAATAGAGTCCGCCCAGACCTGCCAGACCTGCACCGATACAGGTTGACAGATATTTATATTTGATAACATTGATACCTGCTGCATCTGCAGTTCCCGGATTTTCACCGATTGCCCTGAGATTCAATCCCGCTCTTGTCTTGAACAGAAAAAACGATAACAGGACTGCTATAATAATACAGAGATATGTAAGGAAACCATAATTAAATAAAATACCTCCGATAACCGGAATCTTAGACAATCCCGGGATTTTTGCCGTATAGGCACTTCCTGTTACTTTTACGGAAATCTGTCCTACACCGCCTGCAAGCTTGGAAATAGAACCGCCAAAGAAGTTACCAAAACCTGTACCAAAAATGGTAAGTGCAAGACCTGTTACATTCTGATTTACACGAAGTGTGATAGTCAGGATACTGTAGATCAGACCACCGATTGCAGCACATGCAAACGCACACAAAAACGATATCAGTACACCCACAAGTGCATTGGGATCAGGATTATCCTTCTCATAGAGGAAAGCTCCCATAAGACCTGAAATGCCGCCCATATACATAATTCCCGGAATACCAAGATTCAGATTACCGGATTTCTCTGTCATAATCTCACCAAGCGCCCCATACAGAATACAGATGCCCTGGACAATTGCTTTTTGAATAAAAACTATCAGTACACTCATTGCCGCTACCTCCTATTTCTTTGCACGCTTTACTCTGTAGTTGATAAAGAATTCTGCACCGATCAGGAAAAACAGAATGATTCCCAGAAGAACATTGGAAGCATTCTCATTCAGTCCATACTGTGTTGCGATCTGTACGGCACCCTGGTTCATAAATACGATGCCAAAGGAAACTGCAACCATAATAAATGTATTAAACTTGGAAAGCCATGCGACAATGATCGCAGTAAATCCACGACCGCCTGCTGTTGCAGTGGAAATCGTATGGCTGGCTCCGCTGACAATAACAAAACCTGCGATACCACAGATTGCACCGGAGATTGCCATTGTACGGATAATAACCTTTTTCACCTGGATACCGGCATATCTGGCAGTATTCTCGCTCTCACCTACTACTGCGATCTCATAGCCCTGCTTACAGTATTTCAGATAAATAAACATTCCCACTGTCAGAATCAGGACAATGACTACATTCCAGCCATATTTCTGTCCGAACAATTCCGGAAGCCATCCGCCTTTTGTAGCCTGATTGATGATACCGACTGTATTGGAACCTTTCGGATTTTCCCAGAATACAATACAATAAGTTACTACCTGCATGGCAACATAATTCAACATCAGAGTAAACAGTGTCTCATTTGTATTCCAGTTTGCTTTAAATACAGCCGGGATCATTCCCCAGATCATTCCGCCAAGTGCACTTGCCACAAACATTACGATCAGGAGTAACCCTGCAGGCATTTTATCTCCTGCATAGATCATGGCGGCAGCAGAGCAGGCACCACCGATCAGGATCTGACCTTCTGCACCGATGTTCCAGAATTTCATTTTAAATGCAGGTGCCAGACCAATGGAAATACACAGCAGTACCATTGTATCTCGTATGGTCTGCCACAGACGGCGATCCGAACCCATTGCTCCATCCCAGATTGCCTTATAGACATCCACCGGATTCATCTTTACCAGGGCAACGATCACCGCTCCGCACACGATCAGTGCAAGGATCAATGCAATGAAACGGATCAGAAGACGTTCCTGCCATCTGGCTTTGTTTCTTCTTTTACTTACCTGTAAGAAAGGTTCTTTCTTCATGCCTGTGTCCCTCCTTTTTCATGCTTCGTCATAAGAATCCCGATTCCTTCTTTCGTTGCAGTTCTTCCATCCTCAATTCCGCTGATTTTACCTCCGCAGAACACTGCAATCCTGTCACACAGTTCAAGAACTACATCAAGATCCTCAATAACACAGACTACTGCAACCCCTTTTTTCTTCTGTTCATTCAGAAGGCGGTAGATCACATGGGAAGTATTGACATCCACCCCTCGAGTCGGGAAAGCTACCAGAAGCACTTTCGGATTCTGGGCAATTTCTCTTCCTACCAGAACCTTCTGCACATTTCCTCCTGACATCTGACGGACAGGTGCAGAAATACTTGGAGTCATGACTTCAAGCTGTTCTTTGATTTTTAATGCCAATGCCTTTGGACCTTTTCGATCCAGGAATGGACTTTTGCCATTGCGATAGCTTCTGAGCATCATATTATCAGTCATATCCATATCGCCCACAAGCCCCATACCAATACGGTCTTCCGGAACAAAAGCAAGGCTGATCCCTGCTTTATTAATGGAGATAGAATCCATTCCTGCAAGCTCAGTTCCTTTTCCATTGTCATCAAGCAGGGTGATCGAACCGCTCTCTATTGCCTGGAGTCCTGCAATTGCCTCCAGAAATTCTTTCTGGCCGCTTCCGGAAATGCCGGCAATACCCAGAATCTCTCCTGCATTTACTGTCAGATCAACATCATCCAGAGTTTTTACCTCTTCTTTGTTTTTACAGTTCAGACCTTTGACTACTAATCGTTTCCTTACATTCTCCGGTTCAGGACGGTCGATATTGAGATCTACTCTGCCGCCTACCATCATCTCTGACAGACTCTGTGCATTTGCCTGAGCTGTTTCCACTGTATCAATATACTTTCCTTTTCTGAGGATTGCCACACGGTCTGATAACGCCAGAACTTCCTGGAGTTTGTGCGTGATGATCATAATGGAACATCCATCTTTTCTCATATTTCTCAAAATATCGAATAACCGGTCAGACTCCTGTGGTGTCAGAACTGCGGTCGGCTCATCCAGGATCAGAATCCTTGCACCGCGGTAGAGCATCTTTATGATCTCAACTGTCTGCTTCTGGGAAACGGACATTTCGTAGATCTTCTGTGACAGATCCAATTCAAAGCCATATTTATCTGCCAGCTTCTGAATATCCTCTGTGATTCTCTTCATGTCCAGCTTTCCCTTTCCCGGAAGTCCCAGAACAATATTCTCTGCTGCTGTCAGTACATCTACCAGTTTAAAATGCTGATGTACCATACCGATTCCCAGTTCATAGGAATCTTTCGGTGAACGGATCGTTACTTCTTTTCCATTTACAAAAATATGTCCTTCATCCGGATAATAAATTCCATAGATCATATTCATCAGAGTTGTCTTTCCGCTTCCGTTTTCCCCCAGAATTGCAAGAATCTCCGATTTTCTCAGTGTGAGATCTACATGATCATTCGCCTGGACCGAACCAAAACTCTTGGAAATATCTCTAAGTTCAAGTGCATAGTTTTCTCCCACTATCGTTTCCTCCTTTTATCTAATGATATCCAATCTACAGTAAAAGTCCTGTCTCTTTGACTGCCGATATCATTTAATCCTACTTCTGAATTATGGAATTGCTCTCCTGTATACTCCATAATACAGCAAAAGAAACCTTCTGTCAGAAGACTTCAAGACTTCCTTTGCACGTACGATATGAAAACAGCAGAGCTGCCGCCCGGGCAGCCCTGCTGTCGTAAATTGCTCCGCGCTTTGCAGCTCCCGCAATTTTTTTATTCTGTAATAGATGTAATTCCATCAATCGCAATATCAAATGCAGGTGCGGAACCATATTCAGATTCATGGAAGTATCCGTCAGAAATGTACTCTGTATCACCCTTCTTATAAGTATCAAGTTCCTTGCCGTCTACTGTAAATGCAGATGTATCAAATACATGAAGGGAACCATCAATGAGCGCATCTTCCACTTCTTTGACCTTTTCTTCTGTACCCTCTGCTACAGTTTTGTCATTGAGAGCTGTGATCTTATCTGCACCTTCCGCAAATCCTTTACACCAGTCAGTATCAATTGCTGTGCCGTCAAGCATACACTGTACTGCGTATGTATAATATACACCCCAGTCCATAGATGCAGAAGTAAGTGCTGTGTTCGGAGCAACAGATGTCATATCAATATTATAACCCACACATGGAACTCCTGCTGCTTCGCATGCTGTAGGAGCACCTGTTGTATCTGCATGCTGGCTGATCAGTACACAGCCGTCAGAGATCAGAGCATCTGCACACTCTTTCTCAAGGTCAAAGCTTGCCCAGCTGTTTGTATATTTTACTTCCATTGTTACAGACGGGCATACACTCTTTGCGCCAAGATAGAAAGCTGTATAACCGGAGATAACCTCTGCGTATGGGAATGCACCTACATAGCCCATCTTGCATGCGTCTTCTTTTACTGTTCCGTCCTCGATCATTTCATTCAGTTTCAAACCTGCAACTACACCTGACACGTAACGTGCTTCATAAATATTTGTAAAATAGTTATGCATGTTGGAAAGTCCGCTGGATGCAGCCTGTGTTCCTGTTGCATGACAGAACTGAACCTCCGGATATTCCCCTGCCGCTTCCAGTATATAAGTCTCATGTCCAAAGCTGTTTGCAAAGATGATCTGACATCCCTGATCTGCAAGGTCTGCTGCCGCATCATAGCATCCTTCATCTTCACCGATGAGAGTTTTCTCAATAATCTGAGAATCGTCAAGACCAAGCTTCTCTTCCATCTCATCAATTCCTTTCATATGAGCAGCCGTGTAACCTTCATTCTCATCACCGATATAGATCACTCCTACTTTCAGGTCCTCTTTTGCAATCCCTTTACCTTCATCTTCTGCAAATACCGGTGCACTCATGGAAACCGCCATTACTGCTGCAAGTCCAATTGCCAATGCTTTCTTCATTCTTCATTCCTCCATTCTTTCTATTTGTTTTCTGATTCCTGCTACGGAACAAAAGAGGCACAACTTTCTGTGTTATGCCTCCTTGCAAGTATCTTTACTATAACCGTTTATGTCTGAATTGTCAATAAATTCAGCAAAAACGCACTTTCTTTTTGATACTCTTATTTTTTTTGTATATTAACAGACTATTTTCCATCATACAAATGCCTGTATTTTGGCAGGATAATTTCTCTGCTCGGACAGACATTCACATGTCCGTCAACTATTTGTAATCTGCAGGTAAAGTAAGCAAATGCTAACTTAATATTATTTTATAATGTATCTGATTTTATACTTGTAATTCAGACAAAGATATATTAAAATGTATGCAGAACCCCGAAAGGGGCCTAAAACGTTATTACGATAAGGAGGATTCTAATTATGGCATATGTAATTTCAGACGAATGTGTAAGCTGTGGAACATGCGAAAGCGAATGTCCTGCAGAAGCTATCTCTCAGGGAGATGAGCATTATGTAATCGACGCTGATGCATGCTTAGACTGCGGAACATGTGCAGATGCATGTCCAACAGAGGCTATTCATCCAGCAGAATAATTCATGATTTCAAAACAGCTTCATCTCTGTTTACCGCAGAGACGAAGCTGTTTTCTTTATGGATAACTTTTACAAATGTTTTCTTCTGATCCTCCTGCTTCTTTTTTCCAGTGCTGCAGCAGCCTCTTTTCTCGCAAGCTGTCTGTTACGGATCGTTTCATCCAGATCCCGGCACTGGTCTTCTCCCTCTTTTTTCATATGTAGCTCCTGAGCGATCAGACGTTCCATGATTTTCTGAAATTCAAGTATTTTTTCCCTCTCAGGCTGTTCATCTTCAAGAAGCTTCACTTTGCTCGCAGTAGTCCCGGGTGCAGTCCTTGAAATTCTTGGAACCAGTTCTTTGATCGCTCTCAGGGCAAGTCCTCTTTTCTTTAGTTCCTTTATATTAGCCAGAAGCGTAATATCATTTCCTGTATAGTAACGATGTCCCTGCTCATTCCTGCATATCCTCAGTTCCAGTTCTTCCTCCCAGTACCGGAGGACCGATGCCCTCACGCCAAGGATTTCTGCGGTCTGAGTCACAGTATACCGCTGCTCCATGCTGCCCCTCCTCCTTTTGAGTCCATTTTTTCATCAGAAACCACTGATGCATATCAACAACTCAATCTATCACCTGATATCATTGAACCACTGCACTGTAAAAACAGCTGTCGTAATCCTGATATCATGTATATTTATTATAAAACGCCATAGCGAGATTGCAAGAAGTTTCGATTGACAAACTTCCCTATAAAACTTTATTTTGACACAAAAAACAGGGAAACAGTACCGGATTCTCCCCCTGATACTGTTTCCCTGTGAAATTTTTCTATAGCAATCCTCGTAAATAATGCATTTAAGACAATTCAGCAGGATTTCACACTCTGATGGGCTGGATTAATATGCATTATTTTAGAGGATTGCTATAATATTATTCAAGTCAAAGATCAAACTCCTCTGAGATAGATTATTTCTTCATATTCACAAACTGTGTATATCTCGGCAGCCATACCAGTTCTACTGTTCCGATGGGACCGTTTCTCTGTTTGGCAATGATGATCTCTGCAATGTCCTTCTTCTCTGTATCCTTATGATAATAGTCATCTCTGTAGATAAACATTACCACATCGGCATCCTGTTCAATGGCTCCGGATTCTCGAAGATCCGAAAGCATTGGTCTGTGATCCGGACGCTGTTCCACCGCACGGCTGAGCTGAGACAATGCGATCACCGGTACATTCAGTTCTCTGGCAAGAGCTTTCAGAGAACGGGAAATATCTGAAATTTCCTGCTGTCTGGAATCACTTTTTCCACTTCCGCTCATCAGCTGCAGATAGTCGATCATGATAATCCCGAGATTATGTTCCAGCTTATATTTCCTGCATTTGGAGCGCATTTCCGCAATGGAAATACCCGGCGTGTCATCAATGATCAGATTAGATTTACCGATAATATCTGCTCCTTCTACCAGTTTTGTCCAGTCCTCGTCTTTCAGATTACCTGTTCTCATATTCTGGGAATCTACATGAGATTCCATTGCCAGAAGTCGGTTCACCAGCTGTTCCTTTGACATTTCCAGACTGAATATGGCAACTGTGACATCCTTTCGGAATGCCATATACTGTGCAATGTTCAGTACAAAGGCTGTTTTCCCCATGGAAGGACGGGCTGCGATCAGCACCAGATCAGAAGGATGCATACCGGATGTTTTATAATCCAGATCCATAAAGCCTGTGGGAATACCTGTTACAGAACCCTTAAGCTTAGACGCTTTCTCAATGTTATTAATGGCATTCAGAACTACCTGCTGGATTGGAACATATTCTTCATTGTTGCGTCTCTGGAGAATATTGAACAGTTTTTTTTCCGCTTCTTCCAGAATAATCTCTGTATTCTCCTTCTCCAGATAGCAGGTGTTGGCAATCTCTTCATTTGCCTTGATAAGTCTGCGAAGGACTGCTTTCTCACTGACGATCTTTGCGTAGTACTTCACATTTGCAGAAGTAGGAACCGCTGAGATCAGATCTCTTACATATTCCATACTGCTGATATCCGGCGGGAGTTCTTTCTCCTTTAAACGATTCTGAAGGGTCACCAGATCTACCGGTTTCCCTTCATTACACAATTCCACCATTGCATCAAAGATGATGCCATATTGTTTCTGATAAAAATCATCACTGGTAAGTATCTCAGATGCCACAAGGATTGCATCTCTGTCCAGGATCATTGAGCCGATTACAGACTGCTCTGCCTCTATACTGTGGGGGAGTATTCTTTTAATCAGCGCTTCTTCCATTCTTTATCCCTCCGGAAGACTTATGCTTCTTTTACCCATACTTTAAGAGTTCCTGTTACCTTAGGATGTAATCTGACAGGCACCTGGGTAACACCAAGTGTACGGATTGGCTCAGGAAGCTGCAGTTTCTTTTTATCAATGTCAAGATTCAACTGTTTCTTTGCTGCTTCAGAGATTTCTTTGGAAGAAACGGAACCAAAGGTTCTTCCGCCTTCTCCTGTTTTCAGTGTAAGGATAATTTCTTTTGTCTCGAGATCCTTTGCAAATGCCTGTGCTGCTTCATATACTTCTTTTGCGACCTTCTCTTCGTTTGCTTTCTGAAGTTTCAGATCATTTAAATTCTTAGGAGTTGCCTCTAGCCCCAGTTTCTTAGGAAGGATCATGTTTCTTGCATATCCGTCACTTACATTTACGATCTGTCCCTTTTTTCCAAGTGCTTTTACGTCTTCAAGTAAGATTACTTTCATTTTGTGTTTTCCTCCTGATATTCCTGATCTATGATGTCTTTAAGCATTCTCTCCACCTCATCCGGAGAAGCCTTGACCTGGGCACCGGCAATATTCATATGACCGCCTCCGCCCATCTTTTCCATCATTACCTGTACATTGACTTCGTCAATAGCCCTGGCACTGATATAAACTTCATTATTGTACTGAGTCAGTACAAAGGATGCCTTAACCCCTGCAATATTCAGAAGCTCATTGGCTGCCTGTGCTCCTATAACTGTAGGACTGTCCAGATTTTCACTTGGACATCTGGCAATGGCATAGCATTCTCTGTAAATCTGTGCAGTTCTCACTGCTTCTGCACGTGCCTGATAAGATTTCAGATCATCCCTTAACAGTTTACGTACTCTGGTCACGTCTGCTCCACTCCTTCTTAAGAATGCAGCAGCCTCAAAGGTACGTACACCTGCTCTTGTAGTAAAATTGTTTGTATCGATCATAATTCCCGCATAGAGACAGTCAGCCTCCATATTGCGGATACGCAGGTCATCCGAGAAATACTGCAGGATCTCTGCTACCATCTCACAGGCTGAGGATGCATAAGGCTCCACATAGGAAAGCACCGCATTCTCTATCACTTCGCTTCCCCGCCTGTGATGATCCAGCACAACAATCGTCTTTGTCATGTGCAGAAGCTCCTCGCATTCCGTATAGCTTGGTCTGTTAGTATCAACTACAACCACCACTGTATTGTTATCTACCATATCTTTAGCCTGCTCGCTGTCCACAAACATAGATGGCTCGTAGTCTGGATTATTCACATATCCTGCGATCAACGGTCTGATAGATTTTGTCGGATCATTCACTACAATACTGACAGATTTTCCAAGTGTTTTACCTGCACGGAAAATACCGATTGCTGCTCCCAACGCATCCACATCTGTGATTTTATGTCCCATGACAACGACTCTGTCTTTCGTACTCATAAACTCTTTCAGTGCCTGCGCTTTTACCCTGGCTTTTACGCGGGTATTCTTCTCCATCTGCTGAGTCTTTCCGCCGTAATAGGTAATATTATTTCCATTCTTAATAACAACCTGATCACCGCCACGTCCAAGTGCCATCTCTATAGCAATACGTGAATACTCATAATTTTGAATATAAGTGGAAGCATTCAGTCCCACACCAATACTCAAAGTAATCGCCATCTCATTTCCGATATTAACTGTTTTAACCTCGTCCAGAATATGAAATCTCTGTTCTTTCAGAGCCTCAAGCGAACTCTGGCGCATGATCAGGAAATATTTGTCCTTCTCAAGTTTCTTTACAAGACCATCGAAATTGGAAAAATATTTCGTAATCTTCCGGTCAATCAGAGCAATCAGAAGTGAACGTCTCACATCCTCTACACTCTCAAGTGCTTCCTCATAGTTATCCAGATAAGCCAACGCTACAACAAGCTTATTGTCTTCATTCTTTTTAATGTAAGACTTCAGTTCTGTATCGTCATACAGATACATGGCAATCAGGCTGACATTCCTGTTTGAATTCTCCAGAAACTCACTTTTGGCAACCACTTCACCAAGAGACACCCTCTGCATGGAAATACGATAAGTCTTCTCTCCAAATCGAGTACTGATCTCAGCAGTCTCTTTCTTATCTGCAACCGGTAATTTGTCAGCTGTTACATCCGGAAAAACAGTGCTGACATTTTTCTTATAAAACTGATCTTTACCTGTAAGCTCCGCAAATACTTTGTTGGACCAGATCATTCTGCCATTCATATCCATAATGGCATAGGGCAATGCCAGTTCTTCAAGGATTCTCTTTTCAAGCGAATCATACTGATTGGCAAAGGCTATCAGTTCATTTACAATGAACGGTCTGTGGCATCGGAGTATTATTACTGCACATCCCACATAAATCAGGATTCCACCTGACACAATAATACCAGCCTTCACGCTGACAAAATATACCCAGATATTAAGTACGATCAGTAAAGCCGAGAGAATCAGAGGCCACCGCATGAATGCTTTCATATGCCCTTTTAATTTCAGTTTATCACTCATATCTTTCTTTCCGTTCTTCATCATTCTATTTGTTTCGCCTGTACACAGCAAATGTGCTGCATATAGGCAGGTTCTGTGAAAAACGCCCTTTGAATCATATTATAACAGATTTGAACAGAATTTACCATAGCAACAGAAGAACGCACAAAAATAATGGTTATTGTGTTACTGTTCATTCTGTTCTATAGCAATTCTCGTAAATAATGCAAAAATGCTGCTCCGCCAAATGCGGAGCAGCATTTATCATCTTCAGAATTAGTCCTGAATGTATGGCATCATAGACATATGACGTGCTCTCTTGATAGCAACTGTCAGTGCTCTCTGATGTTTTGCACAGTTTCCTGTAATTCTTCTTGGGAGGATTTTTCCTCTTTCAGAAACATATTTTCTTAATTTTGCTACATCCTTGTAGTCGATCTCGTTATTCTCTTTACCACAGAATACGCAAACTTTTTTTCTTCTGCGGCCGCCTCTTCTCTTCATTGGAGAGTCTGGTCTTTCGCCTCTATTGTAAGCCATGATTGCTTTCCTCCTATTTTATTCTATCAGTTTGTATTAAATAAACGGCAGTTCTTCATCAATTCCATCCGGAATGTTCATGAAACCGTCTGCACTGGCTGCTCCCGGAGCCGGCATGGATGGTGCAGGTGCAGGGGATGATGTCTGAGGATGGGAAGCTGCGTAATTATCGCTAGCCGCCTTGCTCTCAGCAAACTCCTGTTCCTCAACTACTACCTCTGTGGTATAAACCTTCTGGCCATCACGATTGGTGTAGCTGCCTGTCTGAATGCGTCCTGAAACAATGATCTTAAGTCCCTGACGGAAATACTTCTCAGCAAACTCGGCTGTACGTCCAAAGGATACACAACTGATAAAGTCTGCTGTTGCTTCACCGTCACGGCGGAATCTTCTGTCTACTGCCAGTGTATATCTGGCAATTGCCAATGCATTCTCTCCTGCGGAATATCTCACCTCAGGATCTCTTGTTAAGCGTCCCATTAAAATTACTTTGTTCATATAAATACCTCTTCGTTTCTGCTTTGAATGGTTGAACGGATCAATTAATGGTGCCTTCTAAAATCCACCCTGTATAAGATTATGCGTCTTTTCTTACGACTAAGTATCTTAATACATTGTCCATGATGCGAACGTGTCTTTCAACTTCCGCCGGGCACTGTGCGTCTGCTTCAAACTGAATGAAATAGTAGAAGCCTTCATGCATTTTCTGAATTTCGTAAGCTAATTTTTTCTTACCCCATTCTTCTACTTCTGTGATAGTGCCGTTGTAACGTGTGATGTATCCTTTTGCTTTCTCAACAACTGCATCACGTACTTCGTCTTCAACTTTTGCACTAACAACTAATGCTAACTCGTACTTGTTCATGTCTTGCTTTACCTCCTTATGGTCTGTTGGCCCTTTGCCTGTCAAAGAGCAAGGATATAAAATATATCACGAGTGTTGATTTTAACATAGTTTTTCGTGTCTGTAAAGTACTATTTTTCTTTTTTTATCAAATTTTTAGTATTTTTCTCAACCATCTTGCGCGGTACCATGATCTGATGTCCGCATCCTGTACATTTCAGGCGGAAATCAGCACCTACCCTTAAGATTTCCCAGTCTCTGCTTCCGCAGGGATGGACTTTCTTTAATGTAACAATATCACCAACTTCATAGGGAAGTCCCATAATCTCTTACTCCTCTTATATAACTTTGACACTAACAGTGAATCTGTGAAAATACCTGTCCGATCGGCCCCTGGATCAGAAGGTCTGCATATCTGTCTCTCGGAGTCGGGGATTTGTTGATCACTACAAGGTGCTCTCCCCGGAAGTAATCGATCAGTCCTGCTGCCGGGTAAACAGCCAGGGAAGTTCCCCCTATGATCAGCACCTGTGCCTCTGAGATTGCCTTCACTGCTTCATTGATCGTCTGATTGTCCAGACCTTCTTCATACAATACCACATCCGGCTTGATAATTCCACCACATTCGCATCTCGGAACACCTGTGGATGCTTTCATGTGGGCAAAATCATAAAATCTGTGACACTTCATGCAGTAATTGCGGTATACACTTCCATGAAGCTCCAGCACTTTCTTACTACCCGCCATCTGATGCAGATTGTCGATATTCTGGGTGATAACTGCTTTCAGTTTTCCTGCCTGTTCCAGTTCTGCCAGCTTCAGATGTGCTGCATTTGGTTTTGCAGTGTCACAAAGCATCTTGTCTCTGTAGAATTTGAAAAATTCTTCCGGCTTTCTCATAAAGAATGTATGGCTTAAGATCGTTTCCGGAGGATAGTCATATTTCTGATGATAAAGTCCGTCCTGACTTCTGAAATCCGGGATTCCGCTCTCTGTGGAAACACCTGCTCCACCGAAGAAGACAATATTGTCATATTTGTCTACAAGTTCCTGTAATCTCTCAACTTCTCCTGCCATTTAGAATTCCTCCTTTATTTTTTCAAAACACTGTTACTGAAATTTTATCATCTGAATTTTTATCGTCTGCTTTTACAGCAATACGATTTTCTTCTGATTCAGGTAACTGCTCTTCATAATTCTACTGCCCGACATCAAGTGTATCCACACGTTTTCCCTGGACAACATAACGGGTTGCCTCGTTTCCTGTACAGGTAGACAGAGTAATGATCTTGTCCTTTATGTTCATTCCTTCTGCATCTGTCTGAATCTCGGAATATCCTCTGATCTTTTCCAGATATTTTTCAAATTCCTCACCCGGTCCCTTAAACAGAGTATAGGTATCACTGTTCACACCTGTAGTGTACGCGGAGATAATCTCATACCTGTAGTTTTTCTCAGGTGTAAAGATCCAGAAATATTTGCTCTTCTTATAAGTCTCCTCATCCTGTGTAAATTTCTTAAGCTGTGCAAACATGGAACCATTTTTCATATTATGGCCATACACGATCGTGTTGCAGTCACTGAAATCTCCTTTATTTTCATAGTCCACGAAGATAGTTCCTGCAAAGTTATAATTCTTCTCATAAGTTCTGTGAAGATAAGTTTCATTGTCTTTGCCATGCACGATGGGGTAATTAATATCTGGCACTGCTTCCACATAAATCCATCCCACTACATCATTATTTACACTTTTAAGAGATGCAAAGTCAATATCCATAGGTGCTTTCAGCTCACTGCCGGCTTCCGGTCCTGCCGCTTCTCCATCCGGATCTCGTTCTGTTACTGCCATCTGTGTGATTGAATTGTACTCATCCGTACCTTTCTTATATTCTGTATAAATATGAAACAGATTATATCCTGCATAACAGAATACACAGATTGCTGCGATCAGAACAACCGTCAACACAACATCCCCTGCTGTCTTCTTTTTTTTAGGCTGTTTTTCTGACATTCTTCCTCCATTTCCGCAGCGTATTTCTGCTGCTATGTATCAGCTGCTGTCTGATTTGCTTCTATCAATAATATACTGACTGCCGTTTTCAGATACTGTCTGTAACAGATATTATACCCGGTCACGGCTTTCTTCCTGTAGTCTTTCATGCACTGCCTCCAGACACGCTTTTCGCAGTTCATTTTCTTCTTTATTATATAAAAGCATCTCGCTGTGTTCAAAATATGCCGGACAGCCATTTCCGGCAATAAACGAAGTCATTGACTTATCCGCTGTGATCCCTGTCACGAAAAGCAGCATTTCCTGATTTTCGCCAAAGCTCTCTTTAATAAATGAAAAGGCATTCTGCAGTTCTCCCTGGAGTTTCTGGATCATATCTTCTCTGCATACTGCTTCTTTTTCAAAACATTTACTGATCCGCTTAAATCCATTTTCAGCTGACCGCACATGTTCTTTCTTTGCTGTCAGAATATATTCCCTCAGCCTGCGGATTGCCGTCTCCTGATATTTCTGTTCTCTTACTGAGATCAGTTCCATCTTTACTTTGATCTGCAGACTGTTTTCCTGTTCCTGCACAAATTCTTCAAGCAATGAAATTCCCAGCTTCTCTTCCTCAGCATTCTTTCTCACCTGAGTTCTCAGATGCAGAAGCATCTCATAGAGTATCTCAAGCTGATGATCTGCCTGTCCGTATTCTTCCGCTTTTTCTCTCAATGCCCCCAGGATCAGATTTACAACTGCAAAACGCTCCTCAAAAGCTCCATCTGCAGCCATCTTCTCCTTCAGCGCCAGATTCTCCCGGCTCAGATTTCCGGACAGGATCGACGGGATTTCATAATCCTCCCCATACTTTGTATATAACTGATAAAAACCTGCAAAATCTCTGGCTGTTTCCTCTTTCTGGAGAAATTCCTCCACCAGTTCCTCACTGATCCCGATCCCCAGCTTTTCATAGCTTTGCAGAAGTCTTGAAAGATCCTCCCATCCCCTGGCAGTCACAAAGAATTTACCGTCTACTGTATTCTCCACCGCATAGAAATTGTTTTTCTTCACAGACAGATAAGAAATGATCGCCTGGTGCACCTTCTGCTGTCCTGCATATTTCAGCCAGATATCGCAGTCAGGCTCAATTGTAAGCTTACGGACACGGTCGAGTGTGACAATATCAAATTCCCTGACAGATTTATTATACTCCGGTGGATTTCCCGCTGCTACCAGAATCCAGCCTTCCGGAATCTTATGACTTCCAAAGGTTTTATTCTGGAGAAGTGCCAGCATTGCCGGTGCCAGGGTTTCAGACACACAGTTGATCTCATCAATAAACAGGATTCCCTCTTTCCTGCCTGTATTCTCCATACAATCATAGACAGATGCCACGATCTCACTCATTGTGTAATCTGTCACCATCATTCCTTTTCCACCGTAATTCCGTTTAACGATCTCCGGAAGACCGATGGCACTCTGACGGGTGTGATGGGTAATGGTGTAGGCTACAAGTCCCACACCGCACTCTGCTGCCGCCTGTTCCATAATGGCAGTTTTGCCGATTCCCGGCGGACCGATCAGCAACAGCGGTCTCTGACGGATCAGAGGATAAGTATAATATCCATTCTCATCCTTCGCCAGATATGCGCGAAGTGTATTACAGATTTCTGTTTTTGCTTCCTGTATGTTCATTTTATTATCATACTCCTGCTAATTATTTAGTTACTGTTCACTCCGTTCCCAGCAACACGCTTCGCGATGCACAGAATTTATGCTAATCGCATAAATTCGCGCGGTATGTCTCGGGTTTTCTGTGACCTTCGCTCACAAAAAACACCTCGCGGGATATTACCAGTGAACAGTAACATTATTTACTCAAACTGACATCTGCTCCGCAGTTTGTCCCGTTCCTGTGATCAGACATTTCGCCCATGGCGGCACCAGTTTCATCTTGTCCGTCCGTTTCAGAAATACAAATGCAGTCTCATAATCCGGCTTTTGTCCCGGATAAATCCCGTCACCATCTGTAAAATAGATCAGTGCTCTGAGATTCTTCAGTTCTTTTCTCTCTTTTTCCTGACGGATCAATTCAAATACAGGGCGGAAATCTGTACCTCCCCTGCCCTGGATCTTAACGTTCCGGATGTATTCCTTCCACTCTTCCTCAGAATGGATCACATCCACTTTCTGGATAAAACAGTCGCACTGGACGATATATACCTTCATCCTGCTGAAAAAATTCTCTTTTTCACTTAAAATCCCATAGGTTTCACCCAGAAATCTCTGTACAGTTTCTCCTGAACATGAACCGGATGTGTCAATGGCGATCACCAGCTCCTCCAGACGGTTTACTTCTTTATACTCCAACGGTTCTATCAATGGAATATTTCCATAATGTTCCATTCCAAAGCTGTAAAAAATATAATCAAAGCTCTCCGTATCCAGCTCCACTTCCTCCCGCAGTCTGCAGAACTGCTTCAGAAATTTCCGGTAATCATATTTACTGCGGTAGATCTCATCCAGTTCTTCCTGCTGATCGTTTGTCTGAGTCCCTGCCCTGCTTTGCATACCGGTCTTATTCTGTGAGGTATAAGCAAGGATATGTTCCCATTTTTCCTTTGTTCTCCTGCCTCCTGATGCCTGTCCGGCAGTTCTCTGCCAGAATATGTGATCATCAAAAGTATTTGTGTTCACCTGTGTATCATCTGATTTTCTTTTCTTCAGGCTGATTTTGCCTTCTCCGACAGCCTTGTCGATCAGCTGCTCTACAAAACAGTCGCATTCCCTGTCCCATTCACCGGAATCTCTGTCAGGTTCCATGAAAATATGAAGGTACAGACAGTGAAGCAGCATGTGCAGATATCCTCTTCTTACTGCTGCCGGATCTTCCAGATATTTTTTCATAAGAAATACCGGATTAAAATAAATCAGCTCCCCGTCTGTCCCAATTGTATCAATGCTACTGTCTGCTTTGTATTCCAGACTTGTAAATGCCCCGTCCAGATAAGGAAAGTCCAGATATAATTGATTTCTGCAGTTTTGCAGGATTTTTTTTCCGGTAAGTTCCTGCTCTGTTGTTGTTTTACAGTGAAAAGTCTTTTTTTGGGTATCCATATTTTTTATCTTTCAGATGAAGCAGCCATACCAGAGAACGCAGCTTTGCTTTTTCCTGTGCACATCTTATAAAATTCTCCAGCTCATTTGCGGAAAACCATCCGCATTTCTCGATCTGCTCCATCCTTTCTGTATCCTCATTCTCTATCAGAAGCTCCATTACAGAACGTATTCTGAGCTTCAGGTATTTCTGTATCTCCTGATATTTATCGGACTCTCTGTCCGGATTTTCCTGAAAATAAATCTCCAGAGCCTGTTCAAGCTTTCTGTCCTGCATCAGATCATCTTCCTCTCCTGTGAAATTACCATAACCACAATATAACACAAAAAAGCTTCATTTTAAAGTCCTGTTCCTGCCCCTCTATTGACTTTCCTTTCTGTTATGTTACTATAAAATCACATATATTCTATCACAGATGAAAGGATTTTATCTTATGAATACTATCAAAAAATTCATCCACTACTATGGTCCGTATAAAACGGTCTTTTTTATTGATCTGATATGTGCTGCCGTGATCAGTCTGATAGATCTGGCATATCCTCAGATCCTGCGGACTATGACAAAAACACTGTTCACTCAGGATCAGTCAAGGATTCTTCATGCACTGCCTGTGATCGCAGGAGGACTCTTTCTTATGTATGTGCTCCAATGTCTCTGCAAATATTATGTAACCTGCCAGGGACACATGATGGGAGCAAATATGGAACGGGATATGCGGCAGGAATTATTTGATCATTACCAACAGCTTTCATTTTCCTATTACAGTCAGAATAATTCCGGTCAGATGATGAGCAAGCTGGTCAGTGATCTTTTTGATATTTCCGAGTTTGCACACCATGGTCCTGAAAACCTTTTTATCTCTCTGGTAAAGATCATCGGTGCTTTTGTCTTTCTTTTCTTTATCAATAAGAAACTGGCATTTCCACTGATCATCCTTGTTATTGTTATGTTTTGGTTTTCCTTTAAGCAGAATGCCCGAATGCAGACAACTTTTATGGAAAACAGACGTAAGATCGGGGATGTCAATGCAAGTCTCCAGGACACACTTTCCGGTATCCGTGTGGTACAGTCCTTTGCAAATGAAGATATTGAACATAACAAATTCAAAAAAAGCAATGAAGCTTTTCTGCTTTCAAAGCGTGATAATTATCGCTGTATGGGAAGCTTTATGAGCTCTAATCTGTTCTTTCAGGGAATGATGTATCTGGTCACTCTGGTGTATGGCGGTTATCTTATTGCCAACGGAGAAATGCAGACTGCAGATCTTGCCATGTATGCACTTTATATCGGAATCTTTATCAGTCCGATCCAGATTCTGGTCGAGTTGGTCGAAATGATGCAAAAGGGTCTTTCAGGCTTTCGCCGTTTCCTTGATGTTATGGAAACAGAGTCAGAGATCACAGACGCTCCGGATGCCAGAGAACTTACTGATGTGAAGGGACATGTAAGCTATGAGCATGTATCTTTTCATTACAGTGACGATAATACCCCTGTTCTCAGTGATATCTCTATTGATATCCCTGCCGGAAAGTCTGTGGCACTTGTGGGTCCGTCAGGTGGCGGGAAAACTACTATCTGTTCTCTTCTGCCACGCTTTTATGATGTAACAGAGGGACGGATCACTGTTGATGGAAAAGATATCCGCAGCCTGACTCTGAAGAGTCTCAGAAATAATATCGGAACTGTACAGCAGGATGTCTATCTGTTTGACGGTACGATCCGGGATAATATTGCATATGGAAAACCGGGAGCTTCTGATGAAGAGATTATTGCAGCTGCAAAGCGGGCAAGCATTCATGATTTTATTATGGAACTTCCACAGCAGTATGATACCTATGTCGGAGAACGCGGAACAAGACTTTCGGGCGGTCAGAAACAGAGGATTTCCATTGCACGTGTGTTCCTGAAGAATCCGCCGATCCTGATCCTTGATGAAGCTACGAGTGCTCTGGATAATGAGAGTGAACGATGGATCCAGAGAAGTCTTGAAGAGCTTTCACAGAACCGTACTACTATTACCATTGCGCACAGACTTTCTACGATCAGGGATGCGGATGAGATTATTGTGATCACTGAGGATGGGATTGCTGAGAGGGGGACACATGAAGAGCTGTTGGATATGAATGGAGTGTATGCGGCTTATTATAATATGTGATTTTGTTTATAGTATCCGATAATAAACTGCGAAACAGTTATCTTTATATTTGCAATCTACTGATATATATTATAACAGCGCAGGAAAATTAATTGTCTGGCGTGCATTTGCAGGATACTTAGATATTCTTAGACGATAAAAATATGCGTTATGAGCCCACAGGGTCACTGTCTGAGCGACAGCGAGTTTGACCCTGCGGGCTCATGCTTTTAGCAGATTTTTATCGCCTTAGAATATCTTAGTGTCCGAAACCGCACGCCAGACAATTAATTTTCCTGCGCGTCCGTCAATCTATACTATTTTCGGTATACGAATGCCGGGAGGCCGTCTTCGCCACAGGGGATCTGTACTGTTCCCTGGATCAGAGGGCGGGCGTAGTTTATGAAGGCTTCAGTGACGTCAGATCCGTCTTCTGTGATCCACTCTGGTGGAACTGTTTTTTCTTCGTTGCAGATGGCATTGACGTCTTCAAGACCACATTCCATGATATAGGTTCCGTCAGAGGTTTCTTTGCGGATAAATGAGATCATTTTTCCTGTTTCGCCGTTGAGGGCTGCCTGTACGCCGAATTCTCCGGCTTTGATGGCTTCCTGCTGGTCTGTGGCGGACATCATAGATGCAGAGCAACGCTGGCTGACGTTGAGTTCTACAGAACGGGCTTTTACACCGAGGCGGTTTCTGACAAGGTTTTCGAGATATTTACCACAGCCTGCCAGCATTTTGTGTCCAAAGGTATCAGTGCCTACGGAATTGTCGTATTCACAGATAAATGTGCCCTTGTCGTCATGGATTCCTTCTGATACGCAGACAATGACATTGCAGTTTTTCTCAAAGGAGTTCTCTACTGCTTTAAGAAATTCTTCCTGGTCAAAGGCTGTTTCCGGAAGGTAGATGAGAAGAGGGTTGTCTCCTGTATATTTGCGGGCAAGTGCAGATGCAGCAGTGAGCCATCCTGCGTGGCGGCCCATAATTTCTATAATCGTTACGGATTTCTTTTCATACACATTTGCATCTATGGTAATCTCGCGGACTGTAGAAGCTACATATCTGGCTGCACTTCCAAATCCCGGAGTATGGTCTGTGTGGATCAGATCATTGTCGATTGTTTTTGGCTCTCCGAGGATACGGATATCACTGCCTGTCTGCGCAGCATAACGGGAAAGTTTGCTCACCGTATCCATGGAATCATTTCCACCGATATAGAAAAACCAGCCAATATTCATTTCTTCAAATTTTTTAAAAAGTCTTGGATAAACCGGATCTTCCAGTGATTCCGGCAATTTATAGCGGCAGGAACCAAGATAAGCACCTGGTGTGACTTTCAGACCGTCAAGTTTCTCTCCCGGAAGTGCTTCGGCAAAGTCAAGAACTGTTCCATTTAAAAATCCTTCAATTCCGTTTATCATTCCGTAAACATGCTCAATAGCTTCCGGATGACGCATTCCCTCGGATACAACTCCGTAAAGGCTGCTGTTAATTACTGCGGTAGGACCGCCGGACTGACCGACGATCAGATTCTTTCTGGACATAAGAAACCTCCTGTATCGTTTGATTTAATGTGATTGCTTTTCATTATATCATACAACTGCCTTCCATAGCAATTCAATAAAAAGGTGTGTTCCCACATCCCCCTGTGAAAGCACACCTTATATTTCCCATATTCAGTTTCTGTTTTTATTCCCCGAATTCCCTGTGGTCTTCTTCCAGTTTCTGTTCTATTTTAATCTTTTTTTTTGCCTCTTCTTTCTGCTCATCCCGTGTTTTCGGAAGGATCACATTAAGCATTACTGCAATAATAGTTGCAAGGACAACCGGTGATTTACCGAAAATTGTTGTTACCCATGTGGGAAAGCTTGCAAGTGCAGCTGTTGCCTGAGATACACCCATTCCCAGTGCAGCTGCGAGTCCTACGATAGATGAATTACGGTAATCCATCTCAGCAGAAGCAACCAGCTTCATACCTGTCATTGCGATCGATGCAAATACAGACACAGTTGCACCGCCCAGTACACACTGAGGAATCGTTGTCAGGATAGCTGAGAATTTCGGAACCAGACCTGCTATACCGAGAATTGCAGCTGCAAGTCCCAGTACCCAACGGTTGATAACCTTTGTAGTTGTAACAATACCAACGTTCTGGCTGTATGTTGCTGTGGGAAGTCCGCCGAGCAATGCGCCTACAACGTTAGAAAGACCATAACCAACGATTCCACGCTGCAGTTCATCATCCTTAGGTGTTCTGTCCATAGCTCCGATCGTAGTCGCTGAATAATCACCGATTGCCTGAATAGAGTTGATAGCAAATAAAATTCCCAGTGCAACACAGGAAGACGGCTCAAACTGTACTCCAAAATGCATCAGAGATGGAAGCTGACAGACACCTGCTTCCCCTATGCTTGAGAAATCTACCATTCCAAACGGAATAGAAACCAGATATCCCACTATAATACCGATCAGAATAGATGCCAGTTTCCAGATTCCCTTTCCAAAATGATTCAGAGCTGTAACAACGATCAGCGTGAAAAATGCAATTGCCCAGTTCTGCCAGGATCCGTAATTCGGACTGCTGGTACCGCCTGCCATATAATTAATGGCAGTCGGATACAGGGAAAGACCGATGGTAAATACGACTGTTCCTGTGATTAGCGGCGGGAAAAATACCCGAATCTTCTTGACCAGCAAACCCATAACAACTGCTACGATACCACCAACAATCTCCGCACCCATGATTGCTGCTATTCCATACGATTCCGCTATCGCCTGCATACTTGGCACGTAAGCAAAGCTGACACCCATGATAATAGGCAGGCCTGAGCCAATTGCAAATTTCGCCTTTCCGCCAATCGGAAACAGCTGAAGCAAAGTTGACAATGCTGCAATGACCAGTGCCGACTGGATCAGGATAACCTGGTCTTCTCTGGAGAGTCCGCCTGGAACTGCTCCGGAAACGATGATCGCCGGTGTGACACAGCCAACGATCATAGCTACGACATGCTGCATGGCAAGGGGTAAAGCCTCACTCATGCGGGGGATTCCGTCAGTTTCAAAAATACTGCCTCTCTTCATAATTGCCTCCCAATTTCTTTTGTACGATTGTAACATTTTTCGTCCAAAAAAACAATTAGACAGCCTAATTATTTTTGGTCTAAAACTATACAATATTTACTCTTAAAATTTGGTTATTATTTTATCTTTTATATGTATTTTCCAGTATTTCATAAACCTTTCAGTTTATAATCTCAAATGTCCGATACAGATCCAGTCTTCCATATCCCCATCCCGGATTGGGATATTCCATCTGTTCTTCTCTCACTGCCCCTTTCTGCAGATAAAACTTCACTGTATTTCCCGATGCATAAGGAATATTTCCTCTCACGATCGCCCATTCCTGCACCAATGCTGCTGCTCCTGCAACAACAGCAGAAGAAAGACTGCTCCCCGAAGCCTTTCCAAACGCCCCTCCCGGCAATGGAATGAGCAGATCTACTCCCGGTGCTGCCAGATCAGGTGTCACCTGGTTATTTGGAGTAAACCCTCGCCCAGCCTGAAAATACAGACTGTTATCCAGATACTGATAAGCTGTTGCCGTAATACCTCTGGTTGAATCCCCAGGTGCAGTAACAGTTATATAAGGTGTAGACTCCAGAAAATAAGTATCCGGCGAAATCAGCCCTTGCACCGGAAGCCACATGTGAAACCTGCTTCCCGATATTCCTTTTTTACTGACATTTACCTTCCAGATACCTGCTGCCGGATGAAAGAAGCGAAAATAAATCAGCTGTTTCCCGGTCATCCTCTCCATCTTTACGTAATTGACCAGCACTTTCGTCTCCACAAAAATGAAACTTAATTCCTGAGTACCTGCACCAAGAGAACTGCTCACATACAGCTTTTCTCCTGCCGGTGACTGTAACGATATCCCATAGTCATCCGGCGGATCTCCCCAAAATTCCATGGAAAATCCTTCTTCTTTATCCGCAATACGAAGTTCAACAGTATCCTGATTTTTCACATAGTCCAACTCTGCTGTATAATGATGCTGTGCTGCACCCTCATTTCCTGCTGCCACAGATACTGATACCTGAGAATCTTCATTAATATAATCTACATATCGACTCAGCTCACTGTCACCAACATGTGCGCTCTGATTGGTGCCAAGTCCCAGACAAACGGAAACCGGCATTCCCATCTCTTGTGCCATCTTCACTGCAAAAGAAATCCCCAGCATAATGTCGTCTTCCTGAAATACCGGTGCCTGTGGCGGATACTGGTAAAATTTTCTCAGATAGGATTTTGCTTTCTTTAATTTCACCACAATGATCGTTGCTTTCGGAGCTGCTCCTGAGAAATTTTCTGTGGGTACAAAATTGCCTGCTGCCAGCCCTGCCATAGCTGTACCATGTCCGTTCTCATCCAATGAGGGTACAATCTCCTGTGGATTCTCCGACAGCAATGCCTGATTAATTTCCTCTCCGGTAAAAACCTTTCCATAAGGAACCTGTTCATCCTCATTTCCCGGAATTGTCTGATCCCAGATATATGCAATACGGCTTACATCTCCGTTTCGAAAGATTGGATTCAGATAATCAATCCCGGAATCAATCACTGCGATCACTGTGCCCTCTCCCTGAAGTTTCAGATAGGGATGATTATGTAACCGCGTAATCCCGGATGAATTTAATGCGTCCGCATCCATAAATGTATAACACTTCGGCAAAGATGCATACGTATAGGAATTAATTTCCAGCGGACCAATCTCATTCAGCGGAATATATAGAATTCCAAACAATTCATTCACAGGAAGAAATTTTCCACCCATATTCTGTCCATGTTTTACAATAAAATCCCCGTACTCTTCATCCTGTGCCGGCGGTATTGACGGCTCAGCATGAATGCCCGGGAGGTTTTCCTGCTGTATCTGCACTTCAAAATCGTCAGGTCCGAACATTACTGTCCTCCCTGGATTTTTTATACATGATATGCACAATATATGCTCTTTATGACAATTCTAACCTTTACTGTTCAGACTGATATTCGCTTCCTGCTTTTGTTTCTTCACAACAATCAGTAATAATATAATTCCAGCCACAGTTGTAAAAATACTGATAAACTGCGAAGTCGACAATACTCCTACGCTTCCTCTTTCAATATCTCCTCTGAAAAATTCGATCACAAATCTTCCTATACTGTAGAAAATAAGATAGCAGGCAGCCACCTGTCCATCTGCTTTCTTATGCTTTGCCACATAAAGCAGCAGCAGAAAATGGGCAAAATCCAAAAAACCGGAATAAATCTGTGTCGGGATCAGAGCAACATTGTTGGGTGCAAAATCTGAATTTGTAAACGTAACCGCCAGAGGCCCTGAAGTTTCTTTCCCATAACAGCAGCCTGCCAGAAAGCATCCAATCCTGCCAAATCCCTGTGCCAGTGCAATGGATGGCATCATCAGATCAAAATACTCCAGAAATTTCAACTTCTTTATCCTGCAGTACAGCCATCCCACCAGAATTCCTCCGATGATTCCTCCATATACCACAAATCCATCTGATCCTATGATCTGCCTTGGATTCTGCAGAAATTCCCTCCAGTTGGTGATCCAGAACAAAATCTTCGCAGATGTAAATCCACCAATGGTGCACCACACTACCAGATAAAAAATATGTTCACATGCAAGTTTCAGTTTACGCGCTCTCTGCTCAGCCACAAACCAGGCAGCCAATACTCCCATGGCAATCATAAATCCATAACCATATACCGTCAACGGTCCTATATGCAACAATTCATTATGCATGTCTCAAATCCTCTCAAATCTTAAAATACTTCCTGTCACTCTCTCATTTTATTTATTATTCACAGTCGGATTTCCCAAATAAACCTTCAAAAACCTCCAGCAATTTTTCATTTGCATAATCATTGGCTTCATTCTCATGTACCGCTTCCGCATCTGCTTCTCCGCAGATATCCACACCGGCAATCTTTCCACTGCTTTCTTTTGCACATTCCAATACAGTCTGTACACCGGACACCAAAGTTGTCAGCCTCATATCCCCCTGGCTCCATGTCGTCTGTGCATCCTCTGTACAAAGCACATCTTTATCAACAGATATATATAATGGAAGGAATTTTTCAGCATCTTCCTGTAAACCTTCCGATTTTCTCCAATTACATACTTCACTGACTGTTTCCCTGAGAAACCAGTTTCTCTCTTCATCATTCATCACCTGAAGTTTCTCTCTGGAGAGAAATATCACTCTGTCCTTCAGATTCTCATCTACCTGCTCATAGGCTGCTTCATCCGGTCCCACAAGGATCACATATTTCAGATTCTCCAGTTCCTCCAACGCTGCCGCGATCCATCCTCCACACGACAAAATCCCACCAAAAGCCGGAGGCTGCATATCTGTATGATTATCGTATACCAGCAGACAGAACGGTTGATCCATTCTTGTCAGCCAAAGTCTTGTCATATAGTGATAATTGCCGGAATCAATAAAATGGATTCCGACAGTTGGATAATTTTCTGTTCGTTTATTAATCTCTGCGATTGCTTCCTCATCACAATAGCAGTTTGTCCCACAGACATCCTGAAGCTCAATCCAGGATACCTGTCTGTTTTTCCAGAATTCTTCTTCTCTGTAAATTCCGGAGAAATTCATCAGTACAATGGGATTCTGTTCCTGCATATTTCACTCAGTCCTTCCATTCTTCCAGCGGTTCATCATGATTTTTCAGCATTTCCCGGATTTCTCTGCCGGGACTTTCCACGCCTTCATCCGGAGTCTGCATCTCTGCATCCAGAATGGCGTCTGCATCTGCTGCATCTGCAGTCTTCCCGGTTTCTATTTCCATCTCCGCTTCCTGAACCTGAGAATCTGTATCTTGCTTCCATTCTGTTTCATCTTCATTTAAAGATTTATCCTGCACTTTTTCGTCCAGACCTGCATCTGCCGGGTCATCCCATGGTTTCTCTTTGCCATTCTCTTCCTGTTCTTTTTCAGCACAGAGTTTTTCGGATTTTTTCATTCCAAGACGAATCATGATCAAAAATACAATGTCTGCCACTCCATCAGCAGTCAGAATAATTCCGGAAAACAGGATCATCCGGGTTACACTCAAAAAAGAATAGAGCAACATGGAAACACCCAGCGCAATAAATACCAGACAGCCAATAAGAATAATCTTCCAGCGTCCTCTATGGGCTTTTTTCAGTCTGTAACTTCCCTTTATCTTCCAGATACTGTCAACCAGTACCAAGGCTCCCAGTAAATATGGCAGGATTTTGATCACAATCTGCGGTGTAAAGAAAAGAAAAATTCCAAGCACCATGACGATCACACCTGTAAACAGATCAAGAATCGTTGCCTTTTCCTTCTCAGCTGTATAAATAACAATATGATAAATACCGGAAGCGATCATTACCAGTCCGAATACAATCTTGCAGATAATGTTTACGGTCTGGTCCGGAACCAGGAGCAGACACAGACCAAATGCCAGATAAAAAACCGATGATAAAATCTCGCTTTTTAAAAAATCAGAAACTTTTTTCCCCATAACCTTTTCCTCCTGACTGTATGATAGCAAGTCCACACCCACTCTTATTGCTTTTCGCAATCTCCGCAGGGGACTTACTTGATTCGGTTAAAAATACTATTCCATTTCTTCTAAAATAGTATAACTTCTTTCTTTCTCTTCGTCCACAGGCAACTGCATGACTTTGTGTAAAATTTGTGAATTTTTCCTTGAAGTTTTTTTAGTGCGTATTATAATTATAGCGATACTCATAAATAATACATTTGAGAGTATTGCTATAAATAAAACTATGTCATAAAATGGATATTTTTCCATAGGAAGGATTTATTTTGAAAAAACAACCAAAGAATAAAGTTTTATTTCTTATCCCTGTCGGTGTTATACTCGCCGGTGCAGTGATTTTTTTATGCACCCGCGGAAATGAGAATGATTCTGTCTGTAAAGAAAATGTAGCCCGCCTTCAGGCTCTGGAAAATTCAGACATTTCACAGACAGAAGAACAGCTTCAGGCTCTGAAACAGACAACCGGCATTTCTTCCGGTTCTGATGCTTCAGACGGTTCCGGATCTACCCTGTTAAGTGATGTAGAAATCCGACAGGTTTTTGCCGGAAACGTCATCATCGGTGACTCTATCACAGAATCCATCGTAGAATACGGATATCTGGATACGGATGTGGTAGTCAGCAAACGAGGATTAAATGTAGGTGCAGCCGATGATCAGATCAGTACGGCAATTGCTCTGAATCCCTCTCATGTATTCATGGCATTTGGTTCCAACGACCTGGAAATATATGGTTCGGCTTCATCAGAATTTATTGATGCATACAGGACGCAGATAAAGAAAATCCAGACAGCCTTACCGGATGTCCCAATTTATATCAACTGCATTCTGCCGATTACTGATGAAGCGATCGCACAGACTCCTGATCTTGGATATTACCCTGATTATAATGAAGGACTTATCAAACTCTGTCAGGAAATGGGATGTACCTTTATTGACAATTCAACGATTGTAACAGACAGTTCAGAAAATCTGTATGAACCGGACGGTGAACATGTGATTCAGGACTACTATCCCAAATGGCTGACAAATATGGCACAGATTGCGGGGTTAAAGGCATGAAAAATTATTTACATATTTTTATCAAAGGTGCATTTGTTCTTTTCCTTATCGCATATCTGGCTGTCCTGTATACCTCCGACAGCGCAAAGAATGTACCCATGGAACAGATTGCACAGACTATGGAACAGGATTCTGATATCACTTCTTTAAATAAAGAAGCACGTTCTGATCTGAAACATTATTATCAGACAGATGACCGCAATATTGACGGTTATTTCTTCTACAAAGCCGCTTCACCCATGGCAGTAGAAGAAATCTGTATTATGAAGGCCACTGACAATACCCAGGCAAATACTTTGCTTGAAAATGCAAACGCCCATCTCTCCGGTCAGAAGCAGGTATTTGAGGGCTATGGCACAGATCAGATGGCTCTTCTGAACAATGCAGTTGTTGGAAAAAAAGGAAACTATGTATATTATATGTGCGGCGCAGACGCACAGAACTGGCGCACTGCCTTTCTTTCCATGATATAAGCATTTTACTTTAATCCTCGTAACTGTTCCGCATTTTACGCTAATGGACTGCAGAACCATTACTATGGCAGTCCTCTTAATAATACTGTTAAGAGAAAATGCAGTTAAGAGAATTACTATAATATTCATAATATCCAGATTGGAGAACTTTTAATATGGTATTCAACAGTATATTTTTTATATTCTGCTTTCTTCCGGTTTTCATGCTGATCTACTACCTGGTACCGGGAAAGCTCCGCAATCTGCTGCTGTTTTTGGGCAGTCTGATCTTTTATGCCTGGGGAGAACCTGTATATGTGATCCTCATGCTGTTTTCCAGTATCTTCAACTATTATATGGGTACAGAACTGGAACGTTTATATTATGATGACAGGAAACAGAAAATTAATCTGATCTTCTCAATCATTATAAATCTTGCAGTACTTGTGTTTTTTAAATATTATGGATTCTTACTTAACACAATCGGAGGAATCATCGGTATCCATATCCCTCATCCGGAGCTTTCGCTGCCGATAGGACTTTCTTTCTACACTTTCCGTAATTTGTCCTATCTTTTTGATATTTATTTAAGCAAGGTCAGTGCGCAGCGAAATTTCCTGACCTTTGCCGTATACAGCACAATGTTTCCTTATACCTCTGCCGGACCAATCGTACGATATACGGATATAGAGACGCAGCTGAAGCAGCGCACCATCAATATCTCCAAATTCGGTACCGGTGCAGAGCTTTTTGTCAAAGGTCTTGCAAAGAAAGTTCTTCTGGCAGATAATCTCTCGGTTTTATACAGCAGTATCTGTGGTCATCCACAGATGTCTGTATTTACTTCATGGCTTGGCATTCTGGCTTATACAATGCAGCTTTATTTTGACTTCAGCGGCTATTCGGATATGGCCATCGGTCTGGGAAAAATGCTGGGATTTGATTTTAATAAGAACTTTGATTATCCCTATATTTCCACCAGTGTTTCTGAATTCTGGAGACGCTGGCATATTTCTCTTGGAAGCTGGTTCAGAGATTATATTTATATCCCGCTTGGCGGTAATCGGGTCTCCACTCTGAAACATATCCGAAATATCCTTGTGGTATGGGCACTTACCGGTCTGTGGCATGGTGCAAGCTGGAATTTCGTACTATGGGGTGTTTATTACGGACTCTTCCTTTTACTCGAAAAATTTGTACTTCAGAAATATCTGAAAAAAATACCATCCTGGCTTTGCACTGTATACACTATGCTTGTAGTCATGATCGGATGGGTATTCTTCAGCCAGACAGACTTTGGTGCCCTTGGCCATTACCTTGGAACTATGTTTGGGATCGGAGCTTCCGGTTTCATAGACAAAACTGCACTTTACTACCTCAAGACAGGATTTATCCTTCTTCTGATCAGTATTCTTATGTGCCGTCCTGCTCCTTACCAGTACTTTAAGCGTCTGGTCAGACGCAGACCTGTTGCTGCAGTGATCATAAATCTTATTTTATTTGCATTATCGATTGCCTATATGGTTTATAACTCTTACACACCATTTTTATATGCAAAATTTTAGAAGGTAAACAATATGAAAAAATCATTAAGAAATTATCGTTTATTTTTCCACAGAATGGGACTTTTGTTTTTATTTATCCCCTTGATCGTACTCATTCTGAGCATTGTGCTTCCTGACAGAGGATTTTCTGAAAAAGAAAACCGCGTACTTTCTTCCCTGCCTCATTTAAACGGCAGTCAGATTGCTTCCGGCGGATTTGAAAAACAATTTGAAACCTATGAAAATGATCAGTTTCCACTTCGCGATCTGTGGATTACCCTGAAAGCCGGAACTGACCGTCTGATGGGAAAAGTAGAATCTAATGGCGTATACGTTGGAAAATCCGGATATCTTATGGAAGAATTTAAAGCGCCTGATCAGACACAGTATGACGCCACTGTAAAAGCAATGACTGACTTTGCGCAAAAACATTCTGATCTGAAACAATATGCACTGATCGCCCCAAATTCTGTGAATATCCTGAGCGACAGGCTTCCTGCTTTTGCCCCTGTCCAGGATCAGAATTCCTGGCTTGACAGCCTCTCTGCCTCCCTGACCGATGCAGGTGTGACCTTTATTGATGTTCGCAGCACTTTTAAAGATCACAAAATGGAAGACCTCTATTATCACACTGATCATCACTGGACTACCCAGGGTGCTTATTATGCCTATCTTAAGGCAGCCAAAGATATGGGAATTGATACTTCAGCAGACACTTATGACAAAGCACCTGTCACCCGTTCTTTTCAGGGAACACTGTCTGCCAAAAGCGGTTTCCGCTCCGGCGAAAAAGATGAGATCGATGTATTTCTCCCCACCGGAGATCAGGCACTCTCTTCTGTAGTTAATTATGTAGACGAACAGAAAAAAAGTGCCAGCTTCTATGATACTGAGAAACTTGAGACAAGAGATAAATATGCATTATTCTTTGGTGGAAACCACGCTCAGATAAAGATCAGTACTCCTACTGAAACAGATAATACACTGCTTGTGCTTAAGGATTCATACGCAAACAGCTTCATCCCATTTCTTGCTCAGCATTACCGAAAGATCATAATGATTGATCCCCGTTATTACTTTGGAGATCTGGAGCAGTTAATGCAGGTTGAAAATGTTCAGGAAATTCTGTACCTGTATAATGCTAATACCTTCTTCACAGACACTTCTCTGGAGCTTGCCCTGACAACTGCTGAACAGGATTCTTCTGATACATCTGATATCAGATAATATTATATCAAAAAATCCCCACCGAAATTTCAATGCCGAGGAAACATTGACTTTCGGTGGGGATTTTTCACACATTCACACACATTTTATAACACACACTTTTCACACACTTTTTAATAATAGGTCAGGTATAACGACTGATTTAAAACAATAATACTGTGTCTTTCATTCCCCGTTCCCAGTTTATCTGTTTTTTATATCAGCTGTACCTTAATGTGTATTATATCAGCATTTATGCCCTCTTTTCATTTTATGCAAATTCAGCAATTTATTCTGCAAAAGTGTCCTTTGAGTCTCCAAAATGATTTACAAAATAATCATAGTACGTATCCAGTATTTCTTTCCGCCCACGAACACGTATAGGCACAAGTGTTCCATCTTCCATAATAAAATCGTCCTCTACATCCTTAATATAATCCATATTCACCAGATAACTCTGATGGCAGCGCAGAAAACGTTTCTCGTTAATTCTCTTCTCAATTTCTCCCAGCTTGTCCACTGTTATAATTTCGGAACCATCTGACAGATGCAGGGTGACATTATGTTTATCGCTGTCAATATACATGATATCATCTGTACATGGATAACGGTACTGTCTTCTGTTTTTGATTGCAACACGCCTTTTCATATCCGTTTTAAGAATCCTGTTCAGAAGTTTCATCAGTTTCTCTTCTGAAAATGATTTCAACAAATATCCGGAAGCCTGTACTTCATAACTCTCTATGGCATAATCCGGTGAGGCGGTAAGAAAAATGATCGGCACCTTACACTGTATCTGTCTCAATTTTCTTGCAGTTTCCATTCCATTAAGTTTCTTCATACAAATATCCAGAAAAAGCAGATCCATAGCAATGTATCCTTCTTCCACGTCGGCTATAAGCGTCTCTCCTGAATCATATTCTACAATTGAAACCTCTTCATTTATTTCTTCAAAATACTGACACAATATTTCTTTTAAAAGAAGTCTTTCAATCTCAACATCATCACAAACGACGATCGTTTTCATGTAATTTCCCCTTTCCGTATCAATATAAAAAGCAGCTTCCAAAATCCTGTCAGTCGCAAAGTTCTAACATTTATCTGTAAACAGCACAATTTCTATTAATTATATATGCTTAATCCTACGTATTCAAGTACTTTTTTCATTTATTTTACTTTTTTATAACAATCATTGTTGTTTACTTTTTTTGTGTTATACTTATATGGCAGCTTCACTTATGACAGCACTTTTGTAAAACAATCATATACTGAACTGTTACTCTATTTAACCGAATCAGGTAAGTCCCCTGCGGAGCAGTTATTCGGTGTAAAGCTGCGTAGCAAAGCGGATGATTTTATCCGCTTGACACAGAAAGAAGGAATTATATGCGTCAGGAAAAATTTAAAATGGAACGTCAAGGATTAATAAATGTGGGAGATGAAATAGAAATTTCCGAATATCAGTCTTTTATGAATTACAGTTATATCATTGAACCGGCTGTGGCAATGTCCGGCTGTTATCCAAATGCAGAACGCATCAGATCCAGAAAAGGAATCGTAAAAAATATTGAACATACACCGCGAGGTTTTATAGTAACTGCAGAATTTGATGAATAGTTACATATATTTTTCAAGCACACTTCAGAAAGGAAATTATCATGGACAATAAAATAATAATCCGTACCGCTTCTGCTGCAGATGCGCCGGCACTGCTTAAAATTTACAGACCATATGTAGAAAATACAGCCATCACCTTTGAATATGATGTTCCCTCCACAGAAGAATTTGCTTCCCGGATTCAACACACTCTGAGAAAATACCCTTACCTTGTAGCTGAAGAAAAAGGAACTTTGCTTGGATATGCATATGCAGGTCCTTTCCATGAAAGACCTGCATATGACTGGGCTGTGGAAACATCTATTTATGTTGATCAGTCTCTTAAACACAGAGGGATAGGCCGCATGCTTCATGATGCCCTTGAAACCGCTTTACGTGAGCAGGGTATCTTAAATATGAATGCCTGCATTGCCTATCCTCCAAAGGAAGATGAACATCTTGACAAAAACAGTGTGGAATTTCACACTCATATGGGATATCGTCTTGTAGGTGAGTTCCATAAATGCGGTTACAAATTCAACCACTGGTATAATATGGTCTGGATGGAGAAGCTGATCGGTGAACATCTAACAGTTCAGGAGCCACCGAAATTCCCTCTCCTGTAGCCTGTTATTTCTGTGACTTCCAGAAATTATCAGAATCAATCCTGTGTCACTATCGCAAGTGTCAGTATACATTAACACAAAAAAACCTTAGAAGATATTTCTAAGGTTTTTCAAGAGGTGCCACCCGGATTTGAACCGGGGATAGAGGTGTTGCAGACCTTTGCCTTACCACTTGGCTATGGCACCATATTCACTTTTATTATATGTAAGAAATCTTACATAATGACTCCAAGGGGATTTGAACCCCTGTTACCGCCGTGAAAGGGCGGTGTCTTAACCGCTTGACCATGGAGCCTGGTATAAAATTGAATTTGATATCGGACTTCATGTTTCCGAAAACTCCCCCTGTTGGACTCGAACCAACGACACTGCGGTTAACAGCCGCATGCTCTACCGACTGAGCTAAGGAGGAATAAAGGTTTGCACCTTCAAAACTACATACATGTTGACATTTCCTTGAGATTCATTCTTCCTGCGAT